>JABHOU010000221.1 GCA_018695085.1 Opitutia bacterium
ACTTGGCTAACATATTTGACGAATTGGCCGGTGTCTCCGCTATTGGGATGAAGTTTACGAACCGTTTGGTCGACCAGCTGGTCGTCCAAGGACAGCGTGGTAATCTATTGCGCGGCAAGGAACTCTTTCATTCGGCTCGTCTAGGTTGTGCCGCTTGCCACAAGGTCGTTCATGAGGGTGCCCGAATAGGGCCAGAAATTTCTGCAATCGGCTCTAGTGTACCGCTGGAACGTATCGTGACCGAGGTACTGTGGCCGACAAGGCAGGTCAAGGAAGGCTATTCCTTAACACGTGTCACCCTCCAAGGCGGTCGCGTGCTGCAGGGTTATCAGGAACAGGCTCGCTCCTCCGACATCGTACTCCTTAGTGATTTTACGACTGGGAAAAGGGAAGGCTTCAGTCGCCGTGAAGTGGCTCGGATCGAATCCTTAGGTAGCCTCATGCCGCCTACCGCTCAGACTCTGGATCGCAAGGAATTAGCGGATCTTTTTGCTTACTTATTCCAACTCGATGGATCATTTGATTGAGATCAACTACCTGAGTTGAGGTGGCACCTCGATCTGACCATTAGCTTTTTCTTTCTTTTTGGATCAGTTTCTTGATGATCTGAATTTCTTCGTTCAGTTCCAGGAACCTTTCATGAAAGTCCTCCATCCCTTCACGGATAGGATCCTCCAACTCACGACGAAGTTTAATCCTTTCGTTCAAGGCCATCTCAGCGTTCATTTCATCCATGCTATTCATGATTACGCCGATCACCAAGTTGAGCACTACCATGGTACCAATGAGGACAAAGCTAACAAAAAAGAATGCGGCTCCCAAAGGAGAAGCTGTGGGAACCGGCGTCCACCTTGCAAGGTCCTCAGGAGAGTAACCATAGTTGTCCGAGCCATACATGTTGATGTACATGACATCGGTCCAGTCTTCCAAGGTGGTTACGCGAAAGAGAGACAGCAAGGCGGTCTGAAGGTTCCGAAAGTGTATGGGATCGTTATCTCCGTAGAGAAAGACTCCCATTGCACCATACATGTAGAACAGCAAAAAGAGTAAGATGCAGACGTAAAACATCGAAGGTATGCTTTTGAGTAAGGTGCCTACTATCAGTTGTAACTTGGGTACGACAGTGACCAGTCGCAAGACTCGCAGAATGCGTGCTAGTCGTAATACCGGCAGGAATTCAGCGTCCAATGGAAGCAACGGTTCCATTAGGCAGACTGTAACGATGAGGAAATCGAAAACATTCCAAGCGTTGCGAAAATAGTTAATTGGTCGCTTCCCTTCCGCCAAAATCTTGATGACGGCTTCGAGGGTGAAAATGGCCAAGACAATACTATCGAGAAAAGTCAGGATTTCGATGTGTCGGTTGGCAAATTCCTTGTATGTCTGTACGCCAACGAGAAGGCCTGCAAACAATATTATTCCGATTATGAAATTATCAAATGAATTTGTTTTCGTAATTTTCGAACAAATCGTGAACATTGAGCTAATGTGTTTCCAAGGTGTTCAGTTACTGCAAGGGCATTTTTCTTATTTAAGGATCGGAACTACTGCCCGACCCTCCTCTTTTACGGAGATGAAGTGTCCTAGCCGGTTGTCTTTCTCATCGGTGATTACCCATGTGTTTCCCGCGTAGGTGTTTTGTCTACGAGTGTCGCCTGCATTGAGTTCTGCGTATAATTGCAAGCCACCTGAATATTTGACCCAGAATACCTTTAGCTTCCTTCCCGACTTGTTTTCGAAATGAATAGCGGTATTAGGACCGTTCCGTGATCGGGGCGGTTCCACGGTTCCTGACGGAATCCATTTGAGGTCTACCTTTTTTGCCGGAGGATCTGACGAAGTGACCGTAGAGAGATCGGCTCCGGTATCTATCACGAGACTGGGAAGAACCTTCCCGAGTTTAGTCACACCCTCGTCGCTAACCTTGGTTTGCCAAAGGTAGAGGCGTTTTAGTTTTTTGAGACCGACCAAGTGCTTTAATCCTGCATCAGTTATTTTAGTCGCATAGAGGTTGAGGTATTCGAGTTCGGACAAACCCCCGAGTTCGGCGAGACCTTCGTCGTCCACTTCGGTTTTCTCAAGATGAAGTCTCTGAAGTTGTTTCAATCCCTTTAAGTGCCTCATCCCGGCACCAGTTATTTTGGTTCCTCCAAGATGCAGTGAAGCGACGTTCTTTAACTTTGAAACATGTGTGAGACCTTCGTCATTTAGGTCAGTGCCATTTAGATGGAAGTCGACTTCGAGTTCATCCGAGTTCCGGGCAATTCCTCGAACCGTTCCTCCTATGCTTTCAATTGCTGCAATGGCGACTTCCTCAGCATTTTCTGCATGGCAGGGAAGTGCGAAGGAAAGCAAAGCTATGGCAGAAAGAGCAAAAGTTCCACAACTTGGATTGGATCGGATCAATGTCATAGAAGTTCATGTTGGTTTTTTTAAAAAAAATCTCAAGACTGGAGATTTCTTGTGATCAACTTTTTATAGATTATTCCTTTGAGATCATTCTGTTGCTTCTAAGACTTTTGGGATAATTCATTTGAATCGGATTGCGCCTCTTACCCTTTTCAAAACATGGTTTAGTCATGAAATATATTCTTTCTTCCTTTTGCTTCCTCAACTTTGCGTTTTTTGGTCACGCCGCGGACCGACCGAACATCCTCGTCGTTCTTACTGACGATATGGGTTTTTCCGATCTTGGCTGTTTCGGAGGCGAAATCGACACCCCTAACCTCGACAAGTTGGCCAAGAACGGCCTGCGCTTCACAGAGTTTTACAATACTGCCCGTTGCTGGCCGACCCGAGCTACCCTTATGTCCGGTATTTATAGTAACGGTCTCGGCAACGGCCAAGTCACCATCGCCGAGCTTCTCAAGTCAGCCGGTTACCGGACGGGCATGGTGGGCAAGTGGCACTTGGGCAAGAATCCCGCCAAGGACGGACCCATTCAGCACGGGTTCGATGACTTCTACGGCACTATGACCGGGGCTGGTTCTTTCTTCGACCCCTATACCTTGACCCGCAACACCGAGTTCACCGAGGTCGACGAGGAGGACTACTACTATACCGACCGGATAGGGGTGGAGGCCACTCGCCAAATCGAGGAATTCGCAAAGTCTGACAAGCCGTTCTTCCAATACGTTGCCTTCACTGCCGCTCACTGGCCGATTCACGCTCCAGAAAAATCTATCGAGAAGTACCTCAAGACTTATGAGGGAGGCTGGGAGAAACTTCGCAAGGAGCGATATGCCCGCATGCTGAAGATGGGTGTCATCGACAAGGAACGCTGGCCTCTTCCTCCGCTTGAAGATCGGGTCAAGCCATGGGACGCCATCGATCACAAGCCCTGGCGCATCCGCAACATGGCAATCTACGCCGCGATGGTCGACCACATGGATCAGGCCGTGGGGAAGATCGTCGATTCGCTTAAGCGAACCAAGCAACTGGACGACACCTTGATCATCTACTTTCACGACAACGGGGCTTGCCCCGAACATCTTGGCGGCAACGGATGGAATACCGCGAACAACATACTCGCCAAGGCCAAGAAAGCTGGCAAGACCATCGCCGTGGGCGACAAGTTCGACGTCCCCATGGGCGGTCCCATGACCTACGGCAGTGTAGGCCACAACTGGGCTAATGCCCAAAATACCCCCATGCGCCGCTACAAGATGAATGTGCACAACGGCGGTGCCTGCACCCCCGCCATCGTCCATTGGCCCGCTGGCCTCAAGACTAAACCTGGTTCCATTTCCGACCAGCGAGGCCATGTCATCGACATGATGGCCACCTGCCTCGAGCTTGCCGAGACAAAGTACCCCGAGGAATTCAACGGCAAGGAAACCAAACCCCACGAAAGCTTCTCACTTGTACCCATCCTAAAAGGCAAGGCCGTCGACCGTAATCACGCCTATGTTTTTAACCACGGCGGTACCCATGCCATCGTCAAGGGCGACTACAAGATTGTTCGCGAAGGCAGACGCCCTTGGACCCTCTACCACCTCGCCGAGGATCGCACCGAAACAAAGAACCTCGCTGCCAAACACCCCGATCACGTTACTCAAATGGCCGCCATCTGGGAGAAACGCTGGGGCAAGGGAAAGTAGTCATATCCTCCAGCTTTTTGTGTAGAGGCACGACCAGTCACTTTCCCCAGCACCATAGGCGTTCGTAGGTGCGTAGAAATACTTGTCCATCTGAAAAGGCGGGGGAACCTCTTGTCATTTCGTTTACGGGATTTGTGGTCAGGACTTCAAAGTCTGGATTTGCCGAGATGACGAGGGTTTGGCCGCCTTGGTTGGTGACGTAGAGCTTCCCTCCAATATGGGTGACCGAACCCCAGTTGCCATCTTTCCCTACGCGGGCTTGCTTTACGATCTTGCCTGTGGCGACTTCGATACATTGGAGGATTCCCGGTTCGGTCAAGATGTAGTAATAGCCTCCAACCACTGCTCCCGTGCCGATCCGTTGCAGGTTTCGCTTCGTGGTGATCCAGAGTCGTTGGGAGGTGATGTCGCCTGAGGAATTCTTGCCTGCCTTTACGCCAAGGGCGGGGCCGCCGTAGCCGGAGGTGGCGAGAACATAATCACCTGAACTGGCTGCATTGTTGTAGACGAGTTCGCCGAGACCATCGCACCACCAAAGGGTTTTTCCTGTCTTGGGGTCGAAGGCGAAGAGGTGTTTGGGCAGGCCAATGAGCAATTCGTCGCGACCATGGTTATTCCGCAAAACAGGCGTGCTCCAACTTCCGAACCAGTGCTTCTCGTCTTTGCCTTGAGCTTTGGGCAGGTCGCGTTTCCAAACGGTTTCTCCGGTGGCGGCATTGAGTGCAAGCATGAATACCAAAGGGCCGGGACCCCGGTACTGAATGAAGGTCTTGCCATAGGGCACTGGACTGGATGCTGTGCCCCAGAGGTGACGTTCTGGACCGAGATCTTTGCGTCGCCAGACCTCCTTCCCCTCGAAGTCATAGGCGATCATGCCTGCTGACCCGTAGGTGACTACGATGACCTTGCCGTTCGTTGCCGGTGAAGCGGAACAGAAAGGGTTTGTCTTGTGAGTAGGTTCTTTATCGGGGAATGAAGTTACTCGCTCCCAAAGTTTGTCTCCCGTTCGGCGGTCGAAGCAGAGTAAGGCACGTTGCTTCCCGTTCTCGATGGCT
>JABHOU010000081.1 GCA_018695085.1 Opitutia bacterium
CAGGCAGCCAAGCTTTGGGCGGAGCTTGCGATTCACCATGACGGAAAGGATCGATGGTATTTGGAAGCGCTGGGCCTTTCTTCCGACTTGAATGCGGAAGCCTGCTTTTCCGCGTGGCTGGCCAAGGTTGGCGATAATTGGAATACCCCTGCCGGTCGGGACATCATATGGCGAGTACGCTCAAAAGTCGCCCCAAGCTACTTGGCGAAGATTCTCAAAGACAAGAAGACTCCTGCCGAAAGCCATCCACGTTACGTTCGCGCATTGGATTTCCATTCAGGTCCTGAAAAGGACAAGGCGCTGGAAGCACTTTTGGACATCTAAGCTTCTTTTGGAACAGCTGTTTTCGACAATGGCCCGCTGACAAGGCGGTGCATTTTCTTTAAGGTAAATTCATTCCTTCGATGATGAAAAACATCTTCGCTAACTTACTGTTTGCCCTTTTTGTAAACATTGCCTTTGCCGAGGAAGAGGCTTCGCCGAAGGATCGTCTTATTGTGGAGACGCTCACGCGCCTTGAGCGTTTCGATATCTCGGGAAACGAAAAGTGGAAGGGAGCCGTAGAACGCTATGCTCGTTCTCTGCGCGGCAAAGAAGGTTACTTCGAACTAGTTGATCAATTTTCAGTCAAAGCCGAGGCTCCGGCGTTGATTCAGTTTGTGAAAAGAGATCCTTCCGCAGCCGACGCCGCCAAGGCGGTACAGTTGCTTTTTCGTCTGGGTCATGAACAGAGCATCACCAATGCATTGGCTACGGGGCCTAAGGGGAAGGCTGATGCCATCGCCAAGCTTGTTGGTTTTATTCAAACTCCGGAAGCGAAGAAACTGCTGGAGGAATATAGAGTTACAGACAAGCCAGCCTCAACTATTGCCGGGGCGGCTCCGGCTTTACTCGCAACACCCGAAGACATTGCCTTGCTGGCAAAGCGTAAAGGAGACCCCGTTTCCGGAAAGGCGGTCTTTCAAAAATTGTGCTTTGCCTGCCACAAGGCTGGTGACGTCGGCATAGATTTTGGACCCGGATTATCTGAAATCGGTAGCAAGCTTCCAAAGACCGAGCTTTATCTGGCCATCGTCAAGCCCAACGCCGGAATAAGCTTTGATTACGAAGGGTGGGTTGTGGAAACCAGGCAGAATGGCGTCCTCGCTGGAATTGTAAGCGAGAGCGACGAAAAACTCACCGTACGTATGATTGGAGGGGTAAGTCAAAAGGTGAATAACTCGGATGTGTTGAAACGAGAGAAAATGAAGCTTTCCCTTATGCCGGAAGGTTTGCACTTGGCCATGTCGGAAGAGGAATTGGTGGATTTGGTCGAATTTCTTGCCGGATTGAAAAAAAAATAGGCCTGTTCTGTGGCTTGCTTTCCCGCTTGCACGCGACCACTTTTGGCGGTTCTCTAGAAAAATGCTCAATCTGCAAACACTTAAGATTGATCCTTTCACTGAGCACCTTGCCAATGGTTATGAGGCTACCTTTGGTACCCTTCATCCCGAATACGTAGATTTTCTTCGTATGGCTTCCTCGCTGTCTCTCGAGAACATCGCGAATGGTGATATGCTCTACCACAATGTCGATCATTCGATTATGGTTACGATGGTGGGTCTTGAAATTATCCGAGGCAAGCACCTCTACGAAGGGCGCGTTAGCGCGGAGGATGGACTCAATTACCTCTTGGCTCTGCTTTGCCATGATATCGGTTACGTGAAAGGCGCCTGTGAGCGAGACGAAGGAGATCACTTTGAAGTTGGAGAAGATGAACTGCTTGAACTTTCGGATTCAGGCACTTGCGCCATACTTACGCCACATCATGTATCTCGCGGAAAAATTTTCGTTCGGGAACGGTTTAAATCTTATGATTTTTTGGATCTCGATCTTGTGTCCGCTTGTATTGAGCGTACCCGTTTTCCTGTTCCCGACAAAGACGCTTACCAGAACACCACCGATTTACCTGGCTTGGCCCGTGCTGCTGACTTTATCGGCCAGTTAGGCGATCCCGAATACCTTCGTAAGATACCTGCGCTTTACTATGAATTCGAGGAATTAGGAGCCAACAAGCAGCTGGGTTGCGAAACCCCAGGAGATTTGCGACGAGGTTACGCGAGGTTCTTTTGGGATGTGGCTCATCAATACCTTGGACATGCGGTTCGTTTGCTCCGAATGACGCAGGAGGGCAAGACTTGGGTCAGCCGTCTTCATTCCCATGTTTTTGTGTGCGAACATTTTCTTGTTAACGCTGATAAGAATAAAAGTGAATAGTTTGACTTTGCCCTAATCTTAAAATACTCTATGAGTATGTGTCCTTCACACAATATTCTTTCTAAAGCCCTTATATTTACCCACTTGGGTTGTTTTTTAGGATCTTCGGTTTTGCACGGAAAATCTGAGCCAAGTTCTCACGATCTACTTGTTCAAAAGTTAAGAACAATCGTCATTCCTGAGGTGGAATTCGTCGAAGCTCCCTTGCCTGAAGTCCTTACCTTTCTTCATGAAGCTGCCCGCAAGCATGACCCTCAAGCGATTGAAAACCCTCAGTCGGCAGGAGTAAATATTGTTTTGCTTACCAGGGAGAATCCGCCTCCGACAGTTACTCTTAACACTCGAAACCTTACTTTGGGTGTCTTGCTCGGTTTCATAACTGAACTCACAGGCTACATCTACGAGGTGCGCGAACAGGCCGTTGTCGTTCGAAAACTTTCGCCCAAGAAAAAGAAACAGTCTGGCGGACCGCTTCTGGAAACTGAAATTTATGAACTGAGCGAAGGCTTGAAGCACCGCCTATCAGGTGGTCCCTGAAGTACTTTACGGCAACAAGAAACGTTACAGATTCAATTCGCAGCCAGTTTACATAGAAATTCGGCCTAGAGCCGGGGGCGGCGCGTAGTACAAGCGCTTCACTTCTTTAAATCGGAGAATTTGCTTTTGTCGTTCATGTCGATGGCCCACAATTTGGTGTGGGATTTCCAAACAAGAACAATGAGACCCACTGCAAGGAGACCTGTATAAATCGGTACGCAGATAGGGAAGTAAGCTCGTGTTGGATCGAGTAGTATGATGGTACAGTTGAGGGCTAGGAAATAGATGCGTATTTCCGTAGGGCCGATGCCGAAAAAGTAAATTTCAAACTCGTTGGTGGCGGCGAAGCAGAGGAAGGAATTAACCATGTAGCCGCTAGTAATGGCTAGAATGCCGAAGAACCACCAATCGAGATTTTGCTGAGGCTGGGCAATTAAGGCATAGCCTATGATGAGTCCGCATTGAAAAACATAGTCCAGAAAATGGTCCATGTAGAATCCCCATTTTACTAGTCCGGTGTTTCGAGTACGTCCCACGGCTCCGTCGAAGAGGTCGGTGAGATATTGAAGAACGATGGCGAGCGACACCCCCCAAAACCAACGGATGTCTTCTGATTCCCGTACTTGCCATGCGGAGGCAATGACTAGGCCGGTCCATGGAATTGTGAGTAAGGTAAGATGGTGAGTTTCCAACCATAAGGGCACGCGGTTAACCCATCTCGCAACGAATTTTTTTTCCAACGGACCAAGTATCGATTCTCCCGCCTTGGCCGCGCCGCCGAATCCTTGCTTTTCCGTCATCCCTTACTTTTTATGTCGTAGCAGTGGAGGATGTTTTGAGCTCGGAGGTAGAGCTTTCCGCCCGCTACGACTGGATGTTGCCAACTGTTTTTTCGGTCATTTGGGATTTGGAAGGACCCTTTCTCCGCATAGGCTCGGGAGTTGGCTTGAACCAATTTCATCATGCCGTTTTGGTAGCGAAAGTAAAGATGTCCGTCGGCACAAGTCACGGCCGCCGATCCCATTTTGCGGATTTCATTGTCATTTATCTTCCATGCAATTCGCCCCGTTTTCATTTCGAGACAAAAAGGTTCCCCCCTGTTGTGTCCATGTCCCCCATAGACATGTCCGTCCAGTAGCACCATTCCTCCGTGGTGGTTCTGTAGCTCTCCGGCGGAGTAGTATTTTATCTCTCTAATACCTGAAGCAGTTATCTGCAGCAAGACGCTGCCACCATCGCCGTAACCCGTGGAGGCGAAGATGTGGTCGCCATCCACGATGACCGAAGGGATGTTTGCGGTTCCGTTTGCGATCTTATTGTAATGCCAAAGGTGGCGACCGGAACGAGCGTCAACGGCCAGAACGCCTCGACCGGTCATCTGTACATATTGCTTCTTACCGCCAAATTCGACGATGGATACTGAACCGTAACCAGCCCCGTCTTTGCCTTTTTTTCCCATGTCGCGAGGGAAGGGGGTTC
>JABHOU010000626.1 GCA_018695085.1 Opitutia bacterium
CATGCGCTTTCCCGGCTTCGCCCGATCTTCGTTCGCAAACGAGGAACGGTGACGGCGGGAAACGCGTCGCAAGTGACGGACGGGGCAGTTGCTCTTCTGGTGGCTAGCGAGGCGGCATGCAAGAAGCACGAACTGGAACCGTTGGGACGACTGGTCGCCCATGCCTATGCGGGTTGTGATCCGCGAAGAATGGGCCTGGGACCGGTTCATGCCATAGCCAAGGCTCAGAAGAATGGAGGGCCCCGACTGGAAGAGGCGGAAGTGGTGGAACTCAACGAGGCCTTCGCAGCCCAAGCCCTAGCAGTAATGGACGCCTGCGCATCCAAACGATTCTGCAATGAAGAGCTGAAGCTAAACGAGGCACTGGGTGAAATTTCCGACGAGATTTTGAACGTAAACGGCGGAGCAATCGCTCTGGGTCATCCCGTGGGAGCCACCGGAGCTAGGCTCGCGCTGACCTCCCTTCTCGAACTCAAGCGCCGCAAGGGGAAGCTGGCCCTGGCCACGCTCTGTGTCGGCGGGGGCCAAGGAGGAGCCTTGTGGCTCGAACGGAATTAACACCGAAAGGAATAACCATGAATCAAAGAATCCTAAGACAATGCGGAAACGATGGCCTTCGAGTCTGGACCTTGGCCAGAGTCGACGGAAAACCGAACCTCATCGACGGGACTTTTCTGGAGGAACTGGAAGACGCCTTGGCGACCATCGAGAAAGATCCGGTTGCCAAGAGTCTCCTCATTCGCTCGTCGCACCCGAGCGTCTTTCTTGCAGGGGCCGATCTGTCGCAATTGTCTAGAAAGTCGAGCCGCGATCTAGATGGTCTGCTATCTCGCGGACAGGATGCGTTTGCCCACCTTGCTCGACTTTCGATTCCGACCGCATGCGCCATTGAAGGGGCCTGCCTAGGCGGCGGCTATGAAATGGCCTTGGCGTGTGATTATCGAGTGTTGTCCGATTCGGCGAAGGCAGTGATCGGGTTGCCCGAGACAAGCTTGGGCCTATTGCCGGGATGGGGTGGATGCTTTCGGTTGCCGAGGTTGGTCGGACTTTTCCGGGCGTTGAGCATAGTGGTCTCGGGAAAACCTTTTCGACCGGCAAAAGCTCGGAAGCTGGGAATGGTCGACGAGGTCGTCCCCGGGGAATTGGTCGAACCTTCAGCAAGGGAGTGGTTGGCCAGAGGCAAGCGCTCCCCGGGTGAATTCTTTTTCACCAATCTGTGGCCCGTAGCGCGTTTCTTATCTTGGCGAGCAAGCAGGGAGGTTCTCGCCCGAACCCGTGGCAACTATCCGGCGCCGTTGGCAGCGATCAAGGTTTTGCGAAAGGCCACTTTCGCCCATTTCGAAGAGGCCATGTCTCTCGAACGACGCGCCTTCGCGGGTTTGGCCAAGACGGCGGCAGCGCGAAACCTCGTAAGCTATTTTTTCCTTAGAGAACGAGCCAAGAAAGTAGATTACTCCTTCAAGTCCAAACGCTTGCCCGAGATTCGACGAGTGCACGTAATCGGCGCCGGCGTTATGGGCGGGGGAATCGCTCAATGGGTGGCGTCGCGAGGAATCGACGTCGTGCTGTCCGACCTCTCTCCCGATGCCCTGTCGGATGGATTGCGAACAGTGGACCGACTTCTGGGCAAGGCCCGTGCCCGAGGCATCCTCTCGACGGTCGATGCTCGGGCCGCCATGGACAGGATCACCCCGGTCTCCGAAGCGGTTCCGTTGCGTGAAGGTGATCTAGTAATCGAAGCCATCGTAGAACGCATCGGAGCCAAGCGTTCCCTCTTTGCCGATCTGGAGAAAAGAAGTGAGTACGACGTGCCCTTCGCCAGCAACACGTCGGCTCTTTCGATCGACTCGATGAGCGTGGCCATGACTGACCGAGGTCGACTAGGCGGCTTGCATTTCTTCAACCCCGTCCACCGAATGGAATTGGTGGAGGTCATTCGAGGCCCACACACCGACCCCGCAGTCGTAGAATCCCTTCTTGGATTCGTCCGACGCATCGGCAAGCGGGCCATCCTCTGCAAGGATTCTCCGGGTTTCCTAGTAAACCGCATTCTCGTGCCCTATCTGGTGGAGGCCGCTGAGTTATGGGTGGAAGGTTGGCCGGCCGACAAGATCGACAAAGCCATGCTGGACTTCGGGATGCCAATGGGACCGATGAGACTTATCGACGAAATCGGCTTGGACGTGGCAGCCCACGTAGCCAACGAATTGAAGTTTCGCCTGTCGCATCTTGGTTCGCCGCCCGACTTGCTCGAAAGAATGGTCGACCAAGGTTTTTTGGGTCGAAAGTCAGGCAACGGTTTCTACTTCTACAAA
Source organism: Opitutia bacterium (assembly GCA_018695085.1). Lineage (GTDB taxonomy): Bacteria > Verrucomicrobiota > Verrucomicrobiia > Opitutales > Seribacteraceae. The sequence goes on from JABHOU010000626.1 coordinate 2,316, forward strand.
GGGATGAATAGAGGCAATCCCGTGCTTAATCATGATCTGAATAGCCTTCGACACAAAACCAGAACATTGTCCAAAAAGGAAAAGAAAGGGAAAGAGGAAATCATCGATCGAATGATTCTAGTGATGGCGAATGAAGCGGCTAGATGCCTAGAGGAAGGCGTTGTGGAACATCCCGAGGACGTGGATTTCGGGATGATTGCGGGAGCAGGCTGGGCTCCGTTCCGCGGTGGTCCACTTCGACATGCAGACTCGCAAGGTCTTTCACAAATCGTAACCCGGATGGAAAGGCTGAGCCGAAAAGACGGCAACCGCTTCCGGCCATGCGGATTGCTTCTCGACCTCGCCCGTCACGGGGAATGCTTCTACCCAAGCCGAAGGATGATTTCAAAGAGTTCACCCGCAACAACGGAAAGGACAAAATCATGAAGACGATAAAGGAACCAAAAACCGATGGAGTTCTTGACCTCTCCCGATACTCGAAGGAAAAGCGGCAAGCCTTGGAGGTAACCGAAGAAGCGCGCGGGAAGAGGATTACCAACGGCTTTGCCACGGGCTTGTTTTTAGGGAGTCCGAAGTTCAAACCTCTCGTAAAAACTGCAGCTGCCAAGTCCCGCGACGGCGAAGCAGGCGAGCACTTCCTCAAACTCTTGAAGCATGTTTTGGATCATCATGCCGATCCGGATGAGATCGACCGTTCGGGCGAAATCCCAGACCACCTTATTGAAAAGCTGGCCGGCATCGGCGCCTTCGGCATTAAGATTCCTCGCGAGTACGGAGGATTGGGACTGAGCCAAGCCACCTATTCTCGTGCAGCCATGGAATTGGGAGCGCGCTGCGGCAACCTGACAGCCCTGCTCTCCGCCCACCAGTCGATTGGTCTGCCGCAACCCATGCTCCAGTACGGCACGGACGAGCAAAAGAAACGCTTTCTGCCGAAAGTGGCTCGAGGAGCCATAACCGCCTTCGCCTTAACCGAAGACGAAGTCGGTTCCGATCCTTCCAAGCTGCAAACCATGGCGAAACCGATCGAGGGGGGAACCCGATACTTGCTCAACGGAGAAAAGCTTTGGTGCACAAACGG
>JABHOU010000678.1 GCA_018695085.1 Opitutia bacterium
AAGTTCGGCCCCATGGCGGATATCTTTCCATCTTGGACCAACAGATCATGACCGCTCAAGATGCCCTTGCCGGTGCAGGTCCAGAGCTTGAATCCGGTGAAGAGCGTTGAGCCCGGAGTCTCGATCACCTTGCGGTCGTCATGAGGAAACCTGGCCGTTCTCTTTTCGGGTTCCTTCTCCTTGGTGGCGTTGGCTTCCTCTGCTCCATCTTCGTCTCCTGCATCCTTTACTGGATATTCGAATGGACGTCCTCTAATCCAAGTCGAGCTGATCTGCGCTTTCTTGTCAAAATAGGTATCACCTTCCACTACCACCAAGTTCGCCATCTTTCCTTTTTCGAGCGTTCCCGTGAACTGTTCGATCCCGCAAACTCGGGCTGGATTGATCGTAAGGGCGGCCAAGGCCTTTCCCTTGGGAAGACCACGATCGATTGCCTTGAGCAGGTTTGCATGAAATTCACCAAGCCCGATTCCGCAGGTAGTAAACGACAGGGATTTGGAATTCTTTGAAATGAGAGCCGGGTTGCTTGGCGCATGATCCCATGCCCGCAGTTGGTCGAGTGAAATTTGCTCCCAATCCTCTTCTTCGGGCAATTTGGAAAGAGCGGGGAAAAGGAGGGGGGATATGTATGAATGATCCTTGGAAAGAGCCAGATCCGGTCTTCTCCACTCATCTCCGGTTGCTATGATTACGGGGTGAATGCCGAATTCCTGACTTAATATCAAGGCCCGGTTTTCCATGAGGCAACTTCCTGGCTCGATCCATACAGGGAAGGGTTCTTTGTCGTTCAGGACTTTCTGCAAGCTCCGGATACCGGCATGCGGAAGATGGAGTTTGGGAGAGGTTTCTTTCTTTAGGTGAAGAGTTGTTTCCTGTGCATGAATGACGTCAAGAAAAGCCTGTCTGATCACGGCGAGCGCACCCATGAGAGAATTCGGGTAAACAGGCGGCGACTGGTTCTTTCCGACTGGATCGAAGGCCATGACTTGGGCCACTTCCTCCTTGAGGGTCAACTGATTCGGGTTGTCTTGTCCGAGGAGAACGCATGGGCCTGTTCCCCGTAAGATTCCCTCGGAGGGTGCGAGGTGCACGATCGTGAAACCATGCTTGCGAAGGTTTTTCCATTTTTCCTCATCCGGTTGAAAACCATTGATTCCCTTCTTCTCTGGATGAACCCCCGAGACTTCGAAGCCCGGTCCCTTTTCTCCCGGGTCCGCTCGGGTGGAAGGGGTTCCGATAAAGGACAGGCCGGCGGTCGCACGGAGGTGTTGTTGGTCATGTTTGAGGTCGAGTAGTTTCCCTGAATTCACTCCGGTAAGAAGGTAGGGGTCGATAAACCCGGCATAGATCGTTTTTCCGGACATATCCCACTTGCGGTAACCCGGGGGAACCTTTTTGCCCTTCTCCACCTTCTCGATCATTCCGTCTCGGATGAGTAATACGCCTTTTTTGATCCGTGTATCCGGACTTACCTGAATGTCGGCTCCGACCAAGGCGTGCAGGTTGAGGCCCCGTGGTTTCTCTCCAGGGAACGGAAAACTTTCATCATTCGCCGTCAAAGAAAAAGGTACCAGCAAGCAGAGGGTTATGAAAGTCAGGGTATTAAATGACATGAACGAAAAGAATGCTTTTCAGATCGGGCAGGGCAAACCTGTAATGAAGGCATGATTCCGGACCGCAATGCATACGATGACACTGTTCCGTATATGGGAATTCGTATTTTGAGATTGGGGCGGATAGGTAATTGCTTTAAGTTTTAGTTCATGAAACTCTCGGCATTTATCCTGTCTTTTTTTTGCAGCTTATTTTCTGCCCATGGCAAAGTTGTGGACAGCGCCAAGCGGCAAGTTCAGATCTCCGCTCGATTTGTGGATGGCGACGACGTTCTTTCCGCCCCTAGAGTCACCACTCTATTAGGGCAAGAGGCTACGATCTCGGGCGGGCAGGAGGCTTTCATTGACCCAAAAGGGATAAAAGAAGAGGTCTTTAGCGGTATTACGTTTTCCGTGACGCCGACGATTTCGGATGGAAAGATTCTGCTCGAGGGTTATGCCTTTGCCGGCGAAGGTAAGCTTGAGGGCGAAGATGGAATCAAATCTCAAGCTAAGAACGCTTTGGCCAATCTCAAGAAGGGCTCCGGCGATGATCAAAGGCAGGAGAAACTGCCCGCCTTCGCTGATCAGGTCGAAATGCGAGGAATGTTTCGCATGAAGGGGAAACCGCCTCGGATTTCTTTGAAACTTAGAAATGGAGCTTCCTTTTGGATCGAACTGGGGCAAACTCGCAGTGGTCTCAAGTTGGTTCAGGTGGACTTGAGCGACGCTCAACCGCATGCCATCCTGAAAAAGGATGGTCGCTTTGCACGCATTGACCTGAATACGGAAAAAGTTTCCGATATCGATTCCCTTATTCCCTTGCAAGGTGGCGGAAGTGTATTTCTCAAGGAAGTTTCCTCAGGGGAAAGTACGAATCTTATCCTTGCCAAACCAAATGGAGAGAAGATTCTGGTGGCATTGACGGTAAGAATGGTGGAACCCTGACCCTCCTCCTTTTTATTTTGTTTCTTATTTTTCTAAGAAAAAGAATGCGTGTGCGTCTGTTTATAGTGTGATAGAACCAATTTCTTGATACCTGCCTCTTACAGCCCATTTCTCATTTCCTAATCCAATAGAACCATGAAGAAAATTATTCCAATTGCAGCATCGTCATTGTTTTTTGCCTTTGCCATTCTGCTCATCGGGCAAAAAAGTTCCGACAAAAGCCTCGTTAGCCAATGGGAGGAAGTGGAGGAGGCGACCAAGAAGGGCCTGCCCAAGACGGCAATAGAGAAGCTCGACCCGCTCATCGAGCGAGCCCTCAAGGAAAAAGCTCATGCAGTTGCCATTCGCGCCATTGCCCAGAAGATCAACTTGGAGGGAGCCATTCAAGGAAACAAGCCTGAGGAGAAGATCACTCGGATGGAGGCGGAGATAGCAAAGGCTCCCAAGGAAATCGTGCCCATGATGAACGCCGTTCTGGCCAACTGGTATTGGCAGTACTTTCAGCGCAACCGTTGGCGTTTCACTCAAAGAACTCGAACAGCGGAGGCTCCGGGAGGGGACATAACCACTTGGGACTTGCCCCGCATCCTGTCGGAAATCGACAAGCAGTTTCAAAAGACCTTGGCTCATCACGAGGTTTTGAA
>JABHOU010000078.1 GCA_018695085.1 Opitutia bacterium
CAGCAGTTCGGCCTTCGACAAGTGCTCACGCAAGAACGCGGGCAAAGTTGTCCAAAACAGGGTGCTCCCGGAAGTCATCAGTACCGCGTAAACATATAGGTGAGAAGGACGAAAAGCTTCCCACGCAATCATAGCGACGAGCAGGCAATCCAAAACCAATACGTAGCAAGTCGAGAGCAACAGTAACTTTCGACGATTGCAACGATCGGCCAGCACCCCGCAAAAGGGAAGCAGCAACAAGGGAGGCATCAAGTAACTGAGAACGAGCCAGGCAGTGGATGCGGGCGACTTGGTTTCATCGAAGAGAACCCAGTGACTGGCCACGAAATGAAAACCACCGCCAATCGCTGTCGCTACGTGGAACAACATAAAGAAGCGATAACCGGGCCGCCGCAAAGGATTATTCGGCGACAACTTCATTCCCAAATTTCAAACATTGCCCGCAAGCATCGCTTTCGCTGGCCAACCTGCAAGCTTTCCTGCAAAAAGATCATATGAATCTCCAATATCGCTCCCATGGATGTTCCTGATTACAGGCTCCGCAAGCCGTTTTCCAAGCATCGTTCAAAGTGCAAACAAAGAATTCTCTCACCATCAATCCAACGCTCATGAACTCCTACACAAAAACGATTATTCTACTCTGCGCCGCCCTAGCCTGTTGCTCCACTGGTGCGATAGCCAAGAAGAAGCCCATGAACTTTGTCTTCTTTCTAGTCGACGACATGGGCTGGGCGGACATCGGAGCAAATGGGAGCACTTTCCACGAAACCCCCAATATCGACAAGTTGGCCGCCACGGGCATGAGATTCACTAATGGCTACGCCGCCTGCCCAGTCTGCTCGCCCACCCGAGCCAGCATCATGACGGGTCGTCATCCCGTACGGGTCGACATCACCGACTGGATACCCGGGCAATCCAACAACAATCGCAATAAGCTTCTTCACCCTGCGGATCGTAACAACCTAGCCCACGAGGAAGTAACCATCGCCGAGGAACTGAAGAGCCACGGCTACCAAACGTTCTTTGCGGGAAAATGGCATCTCGGCAACGAAGGACATTGGCCCGAGGACCAGGGTTTCGACTTTAACGTAGGTGGTCACCATAGAGGATCGCCCCCCGGTGGTTATTACGCTCCTTGGAGCAACCCCGCCCTAAAGTCAAAGAAACCCGGCGAATACCTCACCGAACGATTAACGGAGGAATCGATCAAGTTCATGGCGGAGCGGAACAAGAAAAAACCATTCCTCCTCTACCTATCCTATTACAACATTCATACCCCCATTCAACCTTACAAGAAACGCATCGATCATTATAAGGAAAAGGCGGCGAAAACTTTTGAGGGAAATACTCCGTTGCGCCCGGAACACGAAGGCAAGACACGCATGCGGCAGGATAATGCCGCCCTCGCTTCCATGGTGGCGGCGGTGGACGACAGCGTGGGAGCGCTTCTAGGCGAACTGGAGAACTCGGGCATCGCGGAAGAAACAACTGTCATTTTTTTCAGCGACAACGGTGGATTAAGCACACTCCGAGGACCTGGACCGGGGTGCAACCTACCCTTGCGAGCCGGCAAAGGCTGGCTGTATGAAGGTGGCGTACGCGAACCGACCATTGTGCGAGCTCCCGGGATCACCAAACCCGGAAGCATCTCCGACGAACCCGTAGTGAGTATGGACTTCTTCCCAACCATGCTGGAGTTGGCAGGCTTGCCTCAACGCCCCAAGCTACATGCGGATGGCCGAAGCATCGTGCCTGAACTCAAGGGCGGCACGGGTAAATCACGCCCCCTGTTTTGGCACTACCCACATTATCATGGATCCACTTGGAAGCCCGGGGCCTCGATCCGTGACGGTGACTGGAAACTGATCGCTTTCTACCATTACGATACGGTCGAACTCTACAACTTGGCCAAGGATCCTTCGGAGAAGAAGGATCTCTCCAAGAGCAATCCTGAAAAGACAAAGGAACTCCAATACAAACTCGTCGATTGGCAAAAACGGATGAAGGCGAAGATGCCCTCGCCTAATCCTAACTATCACCCCGATGCACCTGCGAAAAAACGCAAGCCGAAGAAGAAATAAAAAACCTCCGACTTTTGGAGCCAGAGGTTTCTTTGGAAAATCCTAGAATGCTTATTTCTTTTTAGGGTCCGCTACCGTGATCGTAACCTTCTCGGAAACAACGGGAGGATTATGTGGGATATGGGCAAAGTCGGCGAACACCAGTTGCAAGGTATGCTTACCGGGCTTCAATTCGAGAATCGTCTCCGTTTGACCTTTGCCGAAATGCTTCAAGTTGTCGCTCGCTGCCAAGGGTTGGTCCATCGGAGGTAATTTCTCCATATCGATGAGAAGGTGGTGATGTCCGGTGTCAGGTGGAGACTTACCTTCGCCAGTAACGATTCCGGCGGGACAAATCCCCATGCCTTTTAGACCAAAGATAACCTTGAACTTCGACTTCACCGTCTTCCCGTCCTTTGGCAAAATGATATAGGTCTTGGCCCCCTTGGGTGAAGAAGTTCTAGGCAACTTGTTCGCATCCGGCTTGGCTACGGACAAAAGTGATACCGAGAGAAGAGAGGTAAAACAGAGCAATAGCTTGAGAAATTTCATGGATTCAAGGTTTAGGAGGATTTAACGAATAAATGTTAAGGAGATAATGAAAACGAATCTAAAAAAAACGACAACGAATAAGGTAGGTTTTTATTAGCAAAGGGGTTGAAGAATCAATAAGATCAAGACGGATTCGCACTACTTTTCCCCAATCCGCCACAATGCCGAGGCCGTGCGAACGTAGAGGGTGCCGTCATCCGCCGCAAAAGAGGCAAGAGTACGATCAGACAAATCGTTTTCGGCAAGAAGCTTGTAGCTCTTAGTGGCAGCGAAGACATAGGTTTTGCCTTGTTCGTCGATCAAATAGATGCGCCCAGATGCATGCAGCAGCGAAGAGGATGTTTGGCGTGCTACGCGCTCACGCCAAATGAGCTCACCTGACCTTGCATTCAAACACGAGACTACGCCCGTGTCGGCAGCCATGAAAAACAAATCTCCAACGACTATGGGAGAAGAGTTGTGGGGGGCATTCTTGTCCGTCTTCCACACAATATGGGTTTCCGTAACGTCACCCGAACCTGTTGGTCGAACGGCATAGACAACGGGCCGATCGTAACCGCTGCTGACGTAAATAAGCCCATTGGCGTATAGAGGGCGAGGCACCACGGAATAACCGCCCGGGTAATGGGATTTCCAAATTTGCTTTCCCGACAGATCGTAAGCGAAGACATAATCACTAGCGGGACTTATGATTTGTCGACGACCTTCCACGTCGATGACGATCGGGGTACAAAAGGAAAATTTCTTTTTGGCCGTGGCATCACGAGGGGTTCGCCAGCGAATGTTGCCAGTGCGCTTGTCCAAGGCGTAGAGGGCGGGGTCACGGGCGCCGTCGGCGCTGAACAGAAGTAGATCGCCCTCAACCACTGGTGAGCAACCGCTCCCGTGTACGGGTGGATAGTCGAAACGCTTTTTCCAAATCGTTTTACCCTCAAGACTCAAGCAAGCAGTACCTTGGTTGCCAAAGTGAACATAGAGAAGATCATCGTCGAGGCAGGGCGAAGGACTGGCGTGACTGTTCTTGCGATGAATACGTTGGACCGACTCCATTCGAAAGAGTTCCAGGTCCCAATCCACATTGCCCGTAAGCACATCGACTCGAAGTGCTCGAAGAGAGATGCTTTCACCATCGGGTACGGCATTGGTCAGAAAGAGTTTACCGCCACCAATAACCGGAGAAGACCATGCTGTCCCGGGTAATTTCTTCATCCAAAGAATCTGGTCGGTGGCACTCCACCGGAGAGGCAGGTTTTTGATATCGGCGTGACCTTGTCCCGTAGGACCACGAAACTGAGGCCAGTCCCTGGCGAATACAGATTGGATCGAAAGCAGAACTAAAAGGGCGTGAAACAAAATAGTCGTTGGCATGATCGATTACAAGAATTGTTGGTTTCGCAAAAA
>JABHOU010000289.1 GCA_018695085.1 Opitutia bacterium
AAAAAGGCGGCTGCTGTAGAAGCCAAGCGCCAGCAGCAAACAGAGATAGCAAACAATGACCGCCAAAGTGCTCATGGGGAGTCCTCATCTTTCTCGGTTGCTGTGGTTTCAGCCTCGGCAAAGGCTTCGAGTTCATGTGGCCAAGCCAGTTTTATAGCAAGCCATCCAAGGGCCGCGCAAGCGAGAGAGAACGCAGCATGAAAAGCCAGCCCAACTGGTAAAAACCCTAGAACGAACGTGCCATCGTCCCACCACCATTTGTCCTGATGAAGGACGAACATGAGCAAGAACAGTCCCCAGACGAGGGCCTTTCCAGAAGAGGATTCCGCAGTGCTCACGGTTATTTCCCGATAGCGTAGAGGTGCGTCTGGGTGGCGACGTAGAGAACACCGTTAGCAACCACGGGGGAACTATAAACGGGTGCTCCCATATCCACAGTCTTAACCTTCGGCTTCTTCTTGCCGTGGTCCAGAATAATCAAGTCGCCATCCTCGTTGCCAAGGAGAACTTTGCCGTCGACGACCAATGTGGAACCCCAAATCCTACTAAAAGAATCATGCTTCCAATAGAGCTTGCCAGTGTTGGCATCGAGGCAATGGACGATGCCGGCGTACTCGGCTATATAGACAAGATCATCCGCTACGGATACGGTGGAAATGGTACGGCCGACCTCGGTATACTTCCAAACGACCTTGCCTGTTGCTGCATCGATACAGGTAAGGCGCCCCACTCCATCGCCATGTTCAGGATCCTGCCCAATGGCTGCGTAGACTTTTCCTTCATACAAAACGGGTGTTCCAATTAGTTCCGAAGGGCCGGGAGGAGTAGCGTAGGGAACCTTTTTTCCATTCTTGTCTTTGCGATAGTGGGGCTCGTTGCAGTCCACTTTCCAAATTGGATTGAAAACATCGTAGCCTTCGTCGTCCTCTTCGGGCTTGGAAGAATAGCCATAACAGAAGCCATCCGTCCCGCCCCAAATAAGAACATCCTTGTCCCCCGCCTTGCCATAGGTGAGGGAGGACCAGGCTGCATGCAGGGCATCTTTTCCGGCGCCGGAACCATCCTCACCGACTAGTTCACCCGTTTTCTTGTCGAGGGCAATCCAGCATGGGGAGAGCGGCGCGGGAATGTTGGTGTGAGACCAATCAACCCCATTTGAGGTGGCAACGAATAAGAAGTCCCCTACAATGACCGCAGAAGAACTGGTGACGTTGTGAGGAAAAACGCCTAGCTCGTCGCGCATGTCGTACTTCCAGATCAAGTCTGCATCCAAGTTCTCTTGGAGCGGAGCGGACTGACCTTTAGGGTTAACGTACTTGGCCTCAGACTTAAAAGGGCCTTCGTTTCCATTCTTGAGACCTTCGACATCGACGCATACAACCTCGCACTTGTTGGTCACTATGTAAGCTCTGTTACCTTCTATTGCAGGAGAGGAACAGATCCCTATGTATTCCCAATCGCTCACCTTACCCGCGCCAAGCTTCGGAATGACGAGTTGCCAGTTCAGTTTACCGGTCTTTTCATCAAAGCACATGACAATGCCTCGATCGCCCTTTTTGGCTGGGTCCCGAGGGGATTCGTTATTAGTTCCCGCATAGACGCGTCCATCCGCCACGGTTACGTTTCCATAAGCCTGCGAACCGAGCTTGGCGATCCACTTGATGTTTTTAGTCGTCTTCATGTCGACGACTTCATCCTCGTCCATACGCCCCGGGTCGAAGTCCAAGTTTATCCCTTTTTCGAAGGAGACCATGTTGCGGGAGCCGTTACCTCCCCAAATGGGCCAATCCGCAGCAAACATCGTTTTCGCAACGAGAAGAAAAGCAAGAAGGCAGGTGGAAAAAGCTCTGACTGAAATAGTTGTTAAAAAATTCATATTGGTTGCGTCCTAGTTGTTGGAGGTGACGGAAATGTTATCTATGTAAACCTTTTTTAAACTCTGGGGCGAAAGAGCATAAATGCCCGGCGAACCCTGCTTGTGAGCGTTTGCGTGGGGTGCTTCTATCGTCCAAGCGTCCGGCTCGTCGGATCCCTTCTCCCAAGCCTTTGCTCTAATTATTCCAGAGCCATTGGTTGCAATGTCCACACGGGTCTTGAGGTGGTACCAAGTATTGGTTTTAATGCTAAATGGTACGGAAACCTTAAACCTATCATAATTGGAAAAAACTTCGAGCTTTTGCCAATTGCCGACCAGAGCAACGATATAGCGTTGGTTGACTAGACCCACGGTGGATTTGATACGTCGATTACCATCAGTCATAACATCCGCCTCGACAGTGTAATTTTTCATATCCTTGTGACCGATAAAGTTCATGGCTCTTTGAAAGAGTACCTTATCCAAAGTGTTGCCCGCTATTTTATTGCCGTCGCTTTCCTGAATTTGCCAACGCATCCGAGCTCCAAGCCAAGGCAGGGGGGGATAAGAAAAGGGAATGTCGTCGGAAGATGTTTGGCTTAAGGCAAAAGAGTCCTCAAAGTTTTCAGCATAAGGAAGGTCCTGCAGTATTCGACCTCGAGCCACTCCGAACACTTTGCCGTCCGTCACTCTCAAGGCTCCAGCCGAAAGCTTGGCATCGGAAGCTGCCACTAGAACCCCATCGTTGGAAATTTCCGCGTCGACCTTAACCTTCACTTTCGCTGTTGGCGGAATCCACTTTTCCCAAGTGAGCCCCTCTGATAATTCAGTGATGCGTCGGCCGGTTTTGTCGAGAGAAAAAACCTTGAATTTTTGCGAGTTACCCGACTTTACGGCGAATTCCGCAGGAACGACCTGTAAAGCAACGGGACTGCCCGTGCCCTTTGACTGAACAATGTCTGTCACCGAAAAATCAGGTGCCGGTGTTTTGGACCCAAAGCAATAAAGACGTTTCTTCGACTGGACGAAAAGGCGACCGTGTGATGCCGACGGCGCCGCAAGACATGCGCCATCGAGCTGAACCTCGTCGAGAATTTCACCGGAATCACCCTTATCCTTAACTACGAAACATTTCCCGTCGAACATCGGAACATAAAGTTTACCGTCAGCCCATAAGGGGGATGCATGAACTTGATCAGGAGACAGCTTGACTCGCCAAATAATGTCACCTGTCGCGGCATTAAGGCAGAGCAAAACTCCAGTTTTACTAGTACAGTAAATACGGTTCTCTCTATAAACTGGCGTACTGGTAAAAGCCTCCAGTTCATTGTTGCGCCATTTTTCATCTTCTCTACCAAGGACCAAGGCTGGTTCCCCTGGCTCAGGAAGTTTAACAGGTTTCTTGATGGCCACCATGCGACCAATCTCGGTTGCGTCTAGATTTTCCTTACCATGGACTGCGACCACGACGTCATCGTGCAAAATTACCCCCGAATTAACCCCGCCGTGAGACATTTGAAAACGCCAGAGCGGTTGACCGGTACGGGCGTCGATGCAAACCACGTTCCCGCAACCTGTGCCGCTATAAAAAACCCGGCGACCATCCGAAAGGTCTTCAAAAATAAGTGGGGCAAAAGAACTGTCTTTGGGAGTGATGCCCGGGGTGGAAAACCAGACGAGGTCGCCCGTGAGCTTGTCAAAAGCATAGAATCTGTCACGGGCAGGACCGTTACTACCCCAGTTCGCAGTAATAGCATGAATTATAATTAAATCGCCGTCCACGCAGGGTCCGCCAGTACGTCCGTTGGGAAAAGTAAGCCGAGAAAACTCTTCCATCAAGGATCGCTCCCAAAGAGACTTTCCATTCTTATCGAATCCAATGAGAAGACCCGTACTTGTCTGAAAATACACATTGCCCGTCTCGCCATCTACGCAAGGCGCACCTACGCCATACCGATTATAAACAATGTCGCTCAGAAAGTCGCTGTAGCGGCGCTCCCACAAAACCTTGCCACTTGAGGCGTCCATACAAACCAAGGCTTCCTGCAAGTCACCAGTTATACCATAATATCCAAAATGATATATCCGCCCACCCGCAGCAACAGGTACTCCGCCGCCCTGAATTTCATGAGTCCAGAGAAGAGAGGAATCGTTCAAGTCAAGTGTATCAGGCAAACCCGTCTGCTGGGAAACGCCGGAGCCAAGAGGTCCGCGCCAATATAGCCAATCGGAGTTTACAAGCGACACTTTGGCTGGAGTTTGCGGCTTGGCCACGACGGTGGCCGGTTCGCCGGTTTCTTTCTCTCCAGAAGTAACGCATCCCGAATTGGCTACGATCAAAAACAAAGTAAAACTGTTCGCAAAGAAAAGTTTCATAGAAGATTTAGCGTATGTCGTCATAAGGATCAAATATCCCAGAGGGTTATGATTGCCCAAAAATTGTGTATAATTTTCAGGTTGAATTTAAAAGGAGATGAGGATTAGTACCTGTACGTACTTTATTGTCAAACATTGAAACAGCACAAAAGAAAAAAATCCAAGAAAAGTTCCGGTCCCTCCATCGATCACCCTTCGCGTCGCAGGTTGCCACCGCTTCTACGCGAATGCTGGATGCGACTGAACTACACCTTGATGCGACGCCTCGCCGACCTCGACTTGACTCCGGATCAATACATTGCTTTGCGTTGGCTTACTGAAGCCACCGAGAGAGGCGCGCGTGGTCTCTCGCAAAAAAATCTATGCGAGCTCATGACAAGTGACCCCAACACAATCGCCGCAATGATGCGACGGATGGAAAAGGCTTCACTCGTCCAAAGAGCGAAGAACCCTGAGGATAGACGGAAACTAGTGGTCTCACCAACTCCGCAAGGAATCGGGCTTTTTGCGAAGGCAAAGGTTCGTGCCAAGGCGTTGGAAAATGAAGCCCTTCACGGACTCAATCGGGAAGAAAAAGAGATGTT
>JABHOU010000077.1 GCA_018695085.1 Opitutia bacterium
GACAACTGTAATGGTTGAGACCATTATTATAACAAAAGCATCGGTCTTTGGGATTTTTCGAAGTATTCTGATGCTCGACCATTCGAAAGTTCCCAAGACCACCATGAACATTACGCCCGTCAGGGCGGCCAAGGGAATTTCCTCAATTAATTTACTGGCAAAGAGAATGAAGGCGAGCAGAAATAACCCAGCAGAAATTCCGGATAAGCGACCCCTTCCACCCGACCTTATGTTAATGATGCTTTGACCGATCATGGCGCATCCGCCCATTCCACCGAAGAAACCGGTAACCACGTTGGCGACTCCCTGTCCTACGCACTCTCGAGTACTGTTTCCTCGTGTCTCGGTGAGTTCATCAATCAAGGTGAGCGTCATCAAGGACTCGATCAAGCCAACTGCAGCGAGGATAACGGCGACCGGTGCAATGAATAGAAAGGTTTCCCATCCGATCGGAATGTCGAAGGATACTATGTTTGGCAAAGAACCCCCGATTGAAGCCATGTCCATGACTACCAAAGTATCCAGTTCTAGTCCGATGACTAGGCCGCTGACGGATACGATCGCCACGAGGGAGGAGGGGATTTGAGTAGTGAATTTTGGAAGAAAATAAATAATTGCCATGGTGAGCGCAACGAGGCCAAGCATCAGAGATAAGTCATAGCCTGTTAACCATGTGGAATCGTTAGATGTCGGGCTTTCCGTGAACATGGGGAACTGGGCCTCGAAGATGACGATAGCCAGTCCGTTGACAAAACCGAACATGACGGGTTGTGGAATAAGCCTGACGAATCTTCCGAGTTTAAGGCATCCGCATCCGATCTGAATCACGCCCATCAAAATGACGGCGGCAAAGAGGTACTGAACACCCATATTCGGACCCAGTCCCAGTGCTTCTCCCCTTTGGTCTCCTAAAATGACAAAAGAAACCATGATTACGGCAAGTGCTCCCGTTGCTCCCGAAATCATTCCCGGCCTTCCTCCGATTATGGCTGTGATCAAACAGACCATGAATGCGGCATATAGGCCGATGATGGGAGTTACTCCTGCAATAATAGCAAAGGCGACCGCCTCCGGTACCAGTGCCAAGGCAACGGTTAAGCCAGACAACAAATCGTCCTTGGCATGAATCCGGTGACCGAATTTACGATAGATTAATTTAAACACGCTGAGAAATGTGGAAAAAAAAGGGAAGGTTCTAGTGTACGAATTTTGGAATACCAAATGAGGCGCTCCACCAAAAGCAGCGACCACTCACACCATTGCCGAAATCATCCCAAAGGATCAGTAATATATGATTTCTCCTGTTGGAACAAGAAGATCTTTGTTTTGCCCTGTATTCTTGGACATTTTCAATTCGACAATGGAAATTTCGAAGTTCAGCGTGATTTCCTTATGATTCAATTTATCGTTACTCATCCCGGCGGCGCTCACAAAGACGAATTTCTTGCCTGTGCCGTTCTTCTTTCCCAAAAGGAATTGCCTATTTTTCGTCGCGAACCTTCCGAAGCTGATTTGGCTGATGAAACAATTGCGGTCCTCGACGTTGGAGGCGAACACGACCCGGAACGCAGCAACTTCGACCATCACCAGTTCCCGCGTGACATTGAACCAACCTGCGCCTTGTCTCTAGTGCTTCAGCATCTTGGGCTTTATGAGGATGCTCGAGAGTTTTGTACGTGGTTGGAGGTCGCTGAGCGATTCGATTGTCGAGGTCCAAACGATACTGCCGAGTGGTTAGGGGTTGACCGGGAAACCATGGGTAAACTGAATTCACCACTCGACATCACTTTATTAAAGAGTTTCGGCAAACAGACCGAGCACCATCCGGGTGAACCCATTTGGGAAGTGATGAGAATGATCGGAACCGACTTGGTCGAATACCTGACGTCTTTACGTTCCCGTTTGGATTTCGTTGCCCGACATTGCGAAGTCTGGACGATGAAGGAAGGAGATGGAGGCTGGAAAGTTCTTTTTTTGCCTCATACGGAATCCCCGCCCGAAGAAGTATCAAGTGCCTTGGGTTGGCACGTCAAGGCACTCGGGTTAGAGGAGGAGGTCCTAGCCTTGGTCTATCCGGACAGCAGGGGAGAAGGCTACGGGATGCGGCGTTTCAACGACGATCAACGCCTAGACTTCACTGAATTGGAAGAAGAAGCGGATATTCGTTTCGCACACGCTCGTGGATTCATTGCCAAGACATCGAGCACGGAGATTGAAAGATTGAAAACTCTCGTATCGAAAGCATACCGAGGATAACAACAGCTTCCCGCTTCTGAATGCTTCTACGCATGTGCAATTTGAAGAGACTGTCGATCAGCTGTCGGCCTCGAGTTTGAGAAGGTTTTCGGTTTCTATATCCCACTCGTAATTTTTTTCGCTTAATTTTTTAGCGATACGGGCGGCTTTAACGTTCAGTTCCTTCGCCTTGTCGGGGTCGGAATAGGAATCCGGGTCTTCCAACAGTTTGGTTATCTCTGATTGATCTTCCTCCAAGGCTAGGATTTCCGATTCAAGTTTGGTTACGCGTTTCCTGATTTCCTTTCGATTAGCAGACTCGATTTTTCTTTTTTCAGCTCCGACTCGCCTTCTTTCCTTGGCGTTAATAATCTTTGTCTTTTCCTCTGCTTTTTTGGAGGGTTCAGGACTTGCATTCTTCAGTCCTGCGACTAATCCCCCCTGCTCTGACATTGCACCGGATTTTCTCAGGTAGTAATCGTAATCCCCAGCGTAGGGGGTGATTTTCCCAGTCTCGATTTGTATGGTGTGCTCAGCGATTGCTCGGATGAAGTGCACGTCGTGACTCACGAATACGATGGTGCCTGTATAGCTTTTAAGAGCTTTGATGAAGGCATCAATACTCGGCATGTCGAGGTGTGTGGTCGGTTCGTCCAGTAGAAGCAGGTTTGGAGGGGCGAGCAGTAACTTGATCAAGGCCAAGCGACTTTTTTCGCCTCCACTCAAGACTTTCACTTTTTTGAAGACATCGTCTCCCCGAAAGAGAAACGCCCCCATAAGGGTGCGGACATTTACTTCGGTCATGTCGTTCTCTACCCGTTCCATGGCCTCTTCCAATGCGGTTCTTTCGAGATTGAGAACTTCGACCCTCTGCTGGGAAAAATAGCCTACTTCGACATTGTGACCGAGTTCGCAGGATCCGCTCTGAATCGGGACGATTCCTCCAAGTATTTTAAGGAGGGTGGATTTCCCCGCCCCATTGGGTCCTACCAGGACGATGCGTTGGTGTTTTTCAACTTCCAAATTGAGATCTTTATAGACAACGAGTTCGTCATAAGCTTGGCGTACCGTTTTGCAGGTAACTACCCTTTGACCGCTGCGCTGGGGTTGAGGAAACTGAAAGGCGATGGTGGCAGCTGCGCTTTCGGGAGCCTCGATACGCTCCATTTTTTCCAGTTGCTTGATCCTAGCCTGAGCCTGTGTCGCTTTAGAGGCTTTTGCACGAAAACGTCTGATGAATGACTCTAGATGTGCAATCTCGCGCTGTTGGTTTTGATAGGCAGCCATATGCTGGGCTTCACGTTCGGCTTTTTGTACGAGGTAGTTCTCATAATTTCCGTTGTAGCGGTGAAGCTTCCTGTGGCTAATTTCTACTATGCCGTCGCAAATGCCATTGAGGAATTCTCTGTCGTGCGAAATGGTGAGAATGACTCCCGAATATCGATTGAGTTGCCCTTGAAACCAGCCGAGGGTTTCAAGGTCCAGATGGTTAGTGGGTTCATCGAGCATGAGCAGGTCGGGTTCCATCACCAAGAGCCGAGCTATGTGCGCCCGCATGATCCATCCGCCGCTTAATGTATGTGCGGGTTTGTCGAAGTCCTCCGGACGAAACGCTAACCCCGCTAGGATTCGCTTGGCTTTGGCTTCGAGGTGATGCCCATCCAGTTCTACGAATTTTTCCAATGCCTCAAATCTTTCGGGAGCATCGTGTTCCTCGAATTTGCGAAGGGTAAGGAAAATACTTTCCAGTTCAGGAGAGATGGAGGTAGCCAGTTCTATTACGGTTTCTTCACCGGTGGGAGCACTTTCCTGAGGCAAGAAACCAATCCGGGTGCCCCGTTCCACTTCGATTTTTCCAGCGTCTGGTTCAGCGGCACCAAGGATGATGGAGAAGAGCGTAGTTTTGCCGGTGCCGTTGGGACCCACGAGACCGACTCGATCCCCGCTTAGTAATCGAAGCGAAACCTCGGTGAAAAGTGTCTGAGGGCCAAAACCTTTGCTGACTTGAGATATTGTTAGCATTTGAGTCGGGCACAGATTCGACAAACTCAGCCTATAGGCAAAGCAAAAAATCAGTCCTTTTGTTTATGCGTAAATTCTTCCTATGCTTTCAAGTGTCTGCCGAAGGTTTTCAAAAAAAGTTGCCAAGAGCTGAATGCGCTCTAATCGATAGAGTTCATGAATCGACGATCCTTTATCTATCAGGCATTTGGCGTGAGCCTCAGTCTCCCTATACTTGCCCGCCCCTCCCGGGTTCCCTATCTCGATCAAATCGGTCTCCAGCTCTATACCCTTCGAAACCCCATTGCCCAGGATCTGTCGAAGACCATCGATGCAGTGGCGAGTATTGGCTACAAGCAGGTTGAACCATATGGCTTCCCTTCGCCGCAAACCATGGAAATGATTAAGCGAGCAAGAGGTCAAGGGATGCAGGTGAACTCCAGTCACTTTACTTGGGACTCGCTGCTTCATCCTGAAAAAAAAGGCATTAAGCCATTCGGTGATGTTCTCGAACTTGCTCGAAAACACGGACTCACCGACTTGGTGGTCCCTTATCTCAGTGCTCAGGATCGTCAAAATCTTGCCGGATATGAAAAGACGGCCGATGCCTTGAACAGGGGAGCCGACCAAGCTAAGAAAGCAGGGATTCGCTTGGCCTACCACAACCATGCTTTTGAATTCAAACCAATGAACAAGGGCAAGACGGGGTTCGACGTATTCATAGAGCGCTTTTCCCCTGACATGTTCTTCGAAGTCGATGTTTTCTGGGTGAAAGTAGGTGGAGTGGATCCGGTGGCCCAACTCGAAAAGCTCAAGAATCGCGTTTCCCAAGTGCACCTCAAGGATTTGAAAAAAGGGTCGATTTGCCCGAATTACGGAAAGGTTGAACCTGACGCGTTTGAGGAAATCGGGGACGGAATGATTCCCATGGTTCCAGTGATGAAGGCGGCTCTAGCTTGTGGGGTAAAACATTGTCACGTCGAACAGGATCATTCGCCTTCCCCGCTGAAGAGCGTTCGCAAAAGCCTGAAATATCTCAATTCCTAATGAAGCGGACGATTCTTGCCATTTTTGTTGTTCTGTGTCTTTCGGCTCAGTCCAAAGTTAAAAACGTCCTGCTCATCGTTTCCGACGATCTCAAGGCGGATGCCGTGGGCTGCTATGGCAACAAGTTAGCCCAAACACCTCACCTCGACCAATTGGCGAAGGAGGGGACGCTCTTCCGCAACGCCTATTGCCAGGGCACCGTGTGCAGGCCGTCTCGGGCAAGCTTCATGCGTGGCCGCCGCCAAGGGGGGAAGGGCATTACCTGGGGCGAGCACTTCCGCAAGAATGGTTTTTCCAGCACGCGGGTGGGGAAGATATTTCACATGCGCGTTCC
>JABHOU010000076.1 GCA_018695085.1 Opitutia bacterium
ACTCAAGTTTTTGGAACAATCCGAGAACAACCTTTTTGCGGATCGCCGTTCCGATCGACTACCGCCCGTTGGTTCCGTGGTTCGTGGGAACGCACTTGACCTTGGAAACGTGTTTTCTTCCGACCTCGACATTGGTTCTGATGTTCTTCGAACCGGTAAGAACCCCGATGGGAACTTCAGCACGCGAATCCCTGCAGAGGTGGAAATTGACATGGCACTAATGAGACAAGGTCGAGAGGCATACGACATTCATTGCAGCAATTGCCATGGAAAATACGGGAACGGACGTGGAGTTACCGCTCAATTCGACTTAGTGCCCAAAAATCTATCCGACCCCATGGTGAAAGCCACCTATCTTGAAGCATTGCAACCATGGAGCGACGGTCAAATTTACAATGCCATCTCAAATGGCTCAGCATCTCAAATCATGTTGGGTTTGGCGGACAAACTGAACCCGAAGGAGCGTTGGGCAATTGTTCTATACGTCAGGGCATTGCAATCCTATGTTGGAAATGCACGTCAACTGGAGGTGGTCGAATGAGTGCCGACGAAGCAACCGAAACAATTGGTCAAAAGACGGATTTATCCACCAAATGCCTTGGTGCCGCCGCCATTGGACTCGGGGGCGGATTAATTGGTCTTTTCATGGGACTCGCAAATGGCGACAAGAACCCATTTCTAGGTTGGTTATGGGGTACTGCTTTCTGGCTTAGTATCGCCATAGGCATGCTCATGCTGGTCATGCTTTTTCGAGTTTTCAACTCCCAGTGGACACCCGTCGTAAGACGCCAGATGGAACACTGTCTAGCTGCGTTTCCTTGGTTAGGAGCTTGCTTCCTTCCCCTTCTTCTCGTAGTTTGGTTTGGGGGCGATCAAGCAGGCGTCTTGTGGAATTGGATCAACCCGACCAGCGATGTCCCAGTCGCAGGTGAAGTACACAAAGTCGCTCACGATGTATTACTTCAGAAAAAAAGTGGATATCTAAACGTGTTCTCCTTCAGTGTACGATTCATTGGCTATTTCGCCATATTCTGCTCCTTAGCGTACTGGATGCGTAAAGTATCCTTTACTCAAGATCGTGACGGGGATTCCAAATGGACTCAATTAGGTCACAACATCTCTGCCGCCGGATTGCCTGCGGGTGCTCTTGCCCTTACGTTTGGTGCTTTCGACTGGTTCATGAGCCTCGAATACCACTGGTTTTCGACCATGTTTGGAGTCTGGTTCTTTGCCGCATCCATTCGGGCAGGTTTGGCCGTTGCCATAATCGTCTGCTTCATCCTCGCAACGCGTACGGACTTGAAGGGCTTTTATAACTTTAAGGCACA
Source organism: Opitutia bacterium (assembly GCA_018695085.1). Taxonomy (GTDB): domain Bacteria; phylum Verrucomicrobiota; class Verrucomicrobiia; order Opitutales; family Seribacteraceae. The sequence continues at coordinate 1,329 of JABHOU010000076.1, forward strand.
TCAATACGATCTTGCCTGCCTATCCTTGGCATTCACAGTATTTTGGGCCTACATTAGCTTTTCCCAGTACTTCCTGATTTACAACGCCAACATACCCGAAGAGACTTTTTGGTACGTCATTCGAGAAATCAATCCGAATACCGGTGAGCGAACGGGTTGGTTCTGGGTATCCATGGGCTTGATTTTTGGTCACTTCCTCATCCCGTTCCTCGCATTGCTTTGGTATCGGAACAAGGTGGAACCCCACAAGACGCTAAAGATCGTAGGTTGGATACTTTGCTTCCACTTGCTCGATCTTTATTGGAACATCATTCCCGGACGTATTCCCAATCCCGACTCTCCCGTTGGCTATGACATTCGATTCGTCTTAGGCTCACAGTTAATATGGGGACTCTTTGCCCTGGTCGGCGTGGGCGGGCTATGCATTTGGGCAGTTCTTAAAAGCTATCGCGAATCAGATGCTGAAATTATACCGGTGCGCGACCCACGCATAAAGGCTTCTATCAACTATCATGAGTAACTCGACACTCCAGCGCGCCGATGGCTGCAGCGTCTTCTTCTCGCTGATAGTCGCAACTGTTCTTGTTTTCGCCTTCTTTATTTTGCGACAATGCCTGCCTACCGAGGAACTGTCTCCCGTCGACAATCGAGTGATCAACGAAAGAACAAAGAAGGTGGCTGCCTATCGATCCGAAGAAGGTAATTTCACGAAAGCAATCGACAGGGCCAATGCCGAAATGAATTCAAGCTTGGAAAGTGTGATGCGAGACATTGTAACGGAGTACTCCTCCGACAAAGCATCCGACTCCGATGAGTCCAATGGAACCGGAACGGAAGGGGGCGGCAAATGAGTGATTCGAACGAAAGCTTGATCGATAAGTCAGCCCGATTAGTCGTATCCTTCTTCCTTGCTTCCGCCGGACTATGGCTTCTGGTGGCTGCTGGCTTAGCCTATGTCGTTGCAGCCAAGTCCACCGACCCG
>JABHOU010000326.1 GCA_018695085.1 Opitutia bacterium
GGTCTGGGTGTTACGATGAAAAGCGGTGGCGATCAGTTGATCCTCAGCCGGATCGGGAAGCAAGTCTCCCGCTAATTGCTCTATGGTGAACTCATCAAAAGGCAGGTTCCGATTAAAGGCTCGTATGACGTAATCCCGATAAGCCCAAATGGTGCGCGACGGATCGTCCGCATAGCCCGCGGAATCGGCATAGCGGGCCAAATCCAACCACATCCTCGCCCAGTGTTCACCGAACTCGGGTCGAGCAAGTAAACGGTCAACGAAGTTCTCGTAAGCTTTCGGGTCCTTGTCAGCAACGAAGGCTACCACCTCTTCGGGTTTCGGAGGCAAGCCGATCAAATCCAGAGATACTCGACGGGCCAAGGTACGACGATCGGCCAAAGGGGAAATTTGCAAACCTTCACTCCTTAGACGTTGCCGAATAAAATAATCCACCGGATGGATGCCTGAGGGAGTATCGGAACGAACCGGCTGCTTGTAGGACCAATGCTCTTCATATTTCGCCCCTTGTTCGATCCATTTGCGAAAGAGATTAACTTCCTCCTCGGAAAAAGGTTCACCCTTACCTTCCGGGGGCATGATCTCATCGTCGTCTGCCGGCAGGGTAATTCGAAAGAGCATTTCACTCTCTTTTGGGTTTCCGGGAACAATCGCAGAATAACCATCCAAGTCACGGGTAGCTCCTTTTGCATTGTCTAATCGGAGTTTTGCTTCGCGCGATTCCTCATCAGGTCCATGGCAAGAAAAGCAACGGTTTGACAGCAACGGTTTGATTTGCTTGCTGAAATCGATTTCTTTGGCCCAGCCCGCATGACCGAGCATGAATAGAAAGATTATAGCAAGAAGCTTCATGAAGGTTTTATTTTAATGAGTCGAAAGGCTCATAAAATGAATTAGTGTTTTGTATCTCAAGGCCAATGTCGCAGGTCCGCAAATTCAGTTTAAGTCAAAAGGAAGCAAGTATCGGATTAATTGTCTACAATAGTAAGCATGAGCAGTCTGAACTCAAGAGCCTGGGAGCCTGGGATCTTCAAGGCCTGCAAGGTAAGCATGCCCTTCCCTTTCTTGAGCTCGATGACGCCGAGCTTCATGGGTTTGAAAGCCTTGACGTAGGATTCCGTTCGAGGCGAGCGATCGTTTTCCATGCCTCGCAGCGGCGGATCGTTCGCTTGTTGCACCAAGTTGCCCACTGATACGAAAGAACCCTTGTTGGTGAAGGATAGTTGAACCACGGAACCAAGATCCTTCTTCGGACAGGTGTACCACATTTCGACGAGATATTTGCCGGAAGCACCAACTTCGACTTCCCAAGTCAGCTTGTCCTCGGTTTTGGTCCAGTTGGTAAAAAAAGAACAATTGGGGAATTTATTGGATCGCTTGAGACCGCCGTGGACGGTGGCGTCACGAGCGGGAATCTGGGTTCTCTTGGCACCTGGGTGAGCGATCACAAAGGGGCGGTCATCGGTTCCTAGTTCGGAAGCCACTTCGTTGTCGAATTTCTTGACCGCGGCCAATAGCTCGGCATTCACCTTGGGGTGCTTCCTTCCGACATCGATGCGTTGGCCAGGATCCTCTGGTATGTCATAGAGCTTCCCCTTGTTGTCCAGGCGGAAACGTTGGTTGCGGGCGCTTGTCCGGCCTTTCCAGTGTGAAATCAGGATGCGTTCGGACCAGCCCTCCTGCCTTCCAGTAAGGAGCGGCTTCAGGCTGATGCCATCCAGTTTCTTGGCCGTCTTGGCGGGTATGTCGCAGAGGTCGGCCAAGGTGGGCAACAGGTCGATGGCGGCGGCTATTTGAGGAACCTTGGTGCCTGGCTTGATGCCCTTGGGCCAGCGAACGAGCAAGGGGGAACGCACGCCGCCTTCGTCAGTTGAGCCCTTGCGTCCTCGCATGTCCCCGTTCCAGCGGGAGCCGTTGGGTCCGTTGTCGTGAAAGAAAAGGACGATGGTATCGTCGGTCACCTTGAGCTTGTCCAGTTTAGCGAGCAGGCGTCCGACATTCCAGTCGATGTTCTCGCACATGGCGAGAGCACACAATTGGTGAAGTCGCTTTTCCTTGTGAGGGTCTCGATGATGCAGCTTCAGTTCCTTGTCCTTGAACTTGTTCCAAAAGCGATCAGGCACCTGCATGGGCGAATGCGGTGTATTGTAGGGAAGGTAGGCGAAGAACGGCTTTTGAGCCTTTACGCTTTTCTCCATGAAGGCCATGGCCTCGTTTGTGAAGTCGTCGATACAAAAGCCTTTTCCTTGGACCAGTTTGCCATTCCGCTCTAGGGGCGGACTGAAGTAATCGCCCCAGTGGCCGGAACAGAAGCCATAGTACTCTTCAAAACCGCGCCCGTTTGGGTGGTAAGGGAACTGCATCCCGTTGTGCCACTTGCCGAAGGCTCCCGTGCGGTAGCCCGCCGCCTGGAAAAGATCGGCTATTGTGGTCTCGTCAAGGTCTAGTCGTTCGCCGCCTGCCGAGGTACTGTATACACCGCTCCGCGGGTGGTAGCGGCCAGTGAGAAACTCAGCCCGGGTGGGTGAGCAGACCGGACAAACGTAGAAACTATCGAAACTGGCTCCGTCCTCGGCCAGCGAATCAATGTTTGGCGTGGATAGGTCGACATTGCCGTTCAAGCTGAGGTCACCCCAGCCTTGATCGTCGGTCAGGAACACGACAATGTTAGGCTTGGCAAACAGCGACCAACTAAAGATAAGCAGGAAAAAAGATACGATTCTTCGCATCAAGATCATGTTGAAGAGGCAATAGTCGAGGGCAAGAACAAGTGTGCAAAAAGGATTATTTGTTTTGCTACCCTTCTTTTTTTTCATCTGGTTGCTCAAAAAGACTGAAAATTCGCAGAACGGAGGTATTCGTGAGGTAGTTCTCGGGCGTCTTGCCTCGCCCTCCGTTGCCACTGCTTCCGCCGGTTACATAGGTGGGAACAAGTAGTTGGCGGTTATCCGGATGCAGGCTGAGGTCATATCCGGAACCGTTCTTTAAGGAATGTATGGGCTCGGGTTGATCCACCTTCCAAAAAGTCAGTTCCGAAGCTGAGTGTAAAATCTCAGTGTGCCCGGCCAAAATGCCGTCCTCGAGGAATCGCAAAGCATTGAATGGTCCATCGCTCTTACCCTTGATGCCCAACTCATTCTTCACCTTACCTGAGACCCAGTCAAAGATCAGCACGGTGGGCTTGCCTGGACAAAAGGCGTTGCTTTTGGCTTCCTTCATCCCCCCGACGGCGAGCAATTTGCCATCGAAGCTGAAGGCTAAGCTGCGGACGCCACCTACGTCGGCGATGAAGTTTTCTTTTCGAGTATGCAATAATTTGGCATCGAGTTGGCGCACCTCCTTCCACTCGCCAATGCTCCACTGGCGGATGATGCCATAGAGGTCGCCACTGACGAGATGATTCCCATCCGGCGACAAAGCTAGACTGAATATGCATTCCTCATGCCCATTGAGCTCGGTCACCTGTTTCCCGTCACTGGTTTTCCATACCTTGATCACGGCATCGTCGCCAGCACTGATCAAGTACTTACCATCGGCAGTGACGACCAAGGCCCGCACGTTGTCGCGGTCCGCCTCGGCAATGGTCCATAGCGGGTCGTCCCCTTTTTCGTAGCCCCAGCAATGAATTACGCCGAGGTAATCCGCGGTGAACAATTTCTTTTCCTTGGGGTGGAAGACGAGCGAAGACACCCATGTATCATGCCCTACGAGGGCCTTCTTTCCATCTTTCTCCAGTTCCCACAAATGAACCAGCTTGTCCTGTCCTCCGGCGGCAATCCAACGTCCGTCGGAACTGAACTGAGCCCGAAACAACTGACGACCATGCTCCAGTTCGATGGACGGCCAGGCCTTGGCAACGTCAAGGGGAGGAACGCTCACAGCATGACCTCCTTGATGGGTTCGCAGTCATCGTGGGCAATGGCGAGCTTCTGGCCCTTGTGACGATACTTTTGGCGATGCGACTGGATACCAAGCACGCTGAATATGGTGTGAAAAAGATGTCCCACGTCGTAGCCTTCGCCATTTACGAAGGCACCGTCCTTGGTGGTATCGCCGATTATGGCCCCATGTTTTATGCCACACCCCGCCAAGGCGATACTCCAGCAATCGGGCCAATGATCGCGTCCCAAGCGCGAATTAATAAGGGGAGTACGTCCGAACTCGCTCATCATGACGACCAAGGTGTCATCAAGCATACCGCGATCGTCGAGATCGTTGATCAGGGCAGCGAATGGTTGGTCCGCCTGCGGCACGAGGCGTTGCGACATATTGAAATTGTCGCCGTGAGTGTCCCAGTGGTAACTGTTCACCTTAACGAAGCGAACGCCTGCTTCGAGCAACTGACGGGCTTGCAGAACATGACGTCCCAAGGGGTGAGTTCCATAACGCTCGCGATCTTTTGGATCGAGCTTTTCGTCATCAAAGATATCCTTCCGAGCCATCAACTGACGCGCCATGTCGTAACTTGTCTCGTAAGCATCGATGTCCGAAGTGTTGCGGTACGCCCTGAAGCGTTCGTTGGCCTTTTGACGCAGTGCATTACGGGCAGCATCGAGTTCAGCGGTCACGCCGTCCGGTCGATGGATATGAACAGGCGGTCGACCATCTCCTAAAGCCAAGGCTCCGTAGCGGGCATCCAGAAAACCGGCTTCTCGATGAATGAATCCGCCATTGCCCGGCTTGATCCACACGTACGGAGGCAACTCGGGATCGGCAGGCCCCAGCAGCTTGGCAACTGCGGAACCGAGATAAGGATAGTCCACGCCACGATCCAAGGGATCGCCCCTTTGCATGCGGGGCACGCCGGTAGAATGATTTGGATCCTTGGTCGCCATGGTCCGGATGACCGATATCTTGTGTGCGATCTTCGCGGTA
>JABHOU010000504.1 GCA_018695085.1 Opitutia bacterium
CCAGAGGGTATTCCGTTGGGTGTCGAGAACGCCATTCCAATCTACGGGTTCTTGTTTGCATATGATTTGTCCAGATCTTCAACAGTCGGGAGTGATAGTTACGTAACGGCTTGCCTTTGCGAATTAGACTTAGTGATGATGTTTTCCTTGCGCGCGAATTAAAGGTTCATCAGAATATTTTCATTGAAGCCGGCGTTTTTGTCGAACTGGATTTTTTCAATAGTTTTTATTTATGAAAGTTTTTTGTTCTCTTTCTTTTTTTCCAACTTTGGCTTTTGCCATATTTCTTGCTTGGAGTGGTGTTGCCCGAGCTGAAGAAAAGAAGCCTTTGGTAAAGCCTGTGAGCTTCCACAAGGATATTCGACCTTTGTTTCAGGCGAATTGCAATGGCTGCCACCAGCCTGCAAAGGTAAAGGGCAAGTACATAATGACTGATTTTGCCGCCTTGCTTAAGGGTGGGGATAGTGGTGAGCCGGCTATTGTGCCGGGGAAACCTGATGAGAGCTATCTTGTTGAGCAAGTGACACCCAACGAAAAGGGCGAGTACGAGATGCCCAAGGGCAAAACCGCCAAGCCTATGCATGAGGTGGAGATCGATCTATTGCGTCGTTGGATTACTGAGGGCGCGAAGGATGATTCTCCGGATGGTTCCGGTTCCCTTTACACGATGGATAATCCGCCCGAGTACGTCATGCCTCCGGTCGTGACGTCGATGGACTTTTCCCCTGATGGCAAGTTGTTGGCGGTGACTGGGTTTCATGAGGCTCTTGTGCACAAATCGGATGGTTCCGGCATAGTTTCTCGGCTTGTGGGGCTTTCGGAAAGGGTGGAGTCGGTTGCCTTTTCTCCCGACGGAAAGAAGTTAGCAGTAACGGGTGGTCAACCAGGTCGCATGGGTGAGATTCAAATCTGGAATCTGGAAAAGAAGGTGCTTGAACTGTCTAAGGCGGTCACTTTCGACACGCTTTATGGTGCTTCCTGGTCGCCCGACGGTAAATATCTAGCCTTTGGTGCAGCGGACAACTCGGTGCGGGTGATCGAATCCGTTACGGGCAAGCAGGTCACCTATATGGCAGGACACAACGACTGGGTGCGCGGTACGGTTTTCTCGATGGACGGAAAGTCGGTATTCTCGGTGAGTAGGGACAAAACCGTAAAACAAACCGATGTCGCGACGGAGCGTTTCGTCGGTAACATCACCACCCACACTCCTGGCATACTGAGCGGCGGTCAAAACTCAATCGACGTCCATCCTAAGCGTAATGAACTCTTGGTCGGCGGAGCTGACGGTAAACCAAAACTTTTTCGACAGGCCGTTAAAGCTGCCCCTGCAGGTGGCGGCAACCCAAACCAGATAAGGGAGTTCGGTGCGATGCCGGGGCGGGTGTTTGGGGTCTGTTTTAGTAAGGACGGCATGCTTGGCTTTGCGGTGAGCAGTTTGAACGGTTCGGGTGAAGTGCGAGCTTTCCAAATCGATACCGGCAAGGAAATGTGGAAGGCCGAGGTCAAGGAAACCGGACTTTTTGCGGTGGCCTGCGCTCCCGATGGGAAGACGCTGGCAGTCTCCGGTTTCGACGGGAAGATTCGGTTGCTTGCGGTTGCTTCGGGTGAGGCTCGTAAAGTGTTTGTTCCCGTGGACATTGCCAAGAAAGGGCAGAGCGATGGATTGGCCAATTTGGACAAACCCGATCCTGAACCCGAGTTGGTGGCGGTGGAGTCTTTGCCCAAACGTTTTTCGGTTCAGCGGCTTGAATCCTTGCCCAAGAGAATAGAGATAAGTCGGTCCATTGATTACGCCCAAATTATTTTAACGGCCAAACTTAATGAAGGGGGCGAGGCAGACGTTACCCGGATGGCGAAGTGGTCCGTCGAGGGCGGACTGGGGGATGTTTCCAAACGCGGCTTGTTTACTCCTGCCAAGAACGGAAACGGCAAACTCATTGGCGAGTTTGCGGGCAAGCGAATCGAAATTCCCATTAAGGTTGGCGGTCTCGATAAGGCGTATGTTCCTAGCTATGTTCGTGACGTTAATCCCGTTGTCTCGAAGTTGGGTTGTAATTCTGGTACTTGCCATGGTTCCAAGGACGGGAAAAACGGCTTTAAGCTATCCCTCCGGGGTTACGATGCGATCTATGACCTACGCGCATTTACTGATGATATGGCTTCCCGAAGAACCAATGTGGCGGCACCTGATAAGAGCTTGATGCTGCTTAAGCCTGCCGGCATCGTTCCACATGAGGGTGGTGGGATAACAAAAAAAGATTCCAAATATTACAGGATTATCCGTGATTGGATCGGAGCTGGTGCCAAGCTGGATGCCGATAGCCCCAAAGTGGATAAGATCGAACTACTTCCTATAAATCCAGTGGTTCAAGAGATTGGTTCAACCCAACAAGTTCGAGTAGTTGCGACTTTCACCGATGGCTCTGTTCGAGATGTTTCCCGAGAGGCTGTCGTTACCAGCGGTAACAAGGAAGTCGCCGAACATGATGAGATTGGACTCATGACTACCCTTCGAAGAGGAGAAGCTCCTATTCTTGCTCGTTATGAAGGTCGCTATGCTGCAACCACTCTTACTGTAATGGGAGACCGTGTCGGTTTTGTTTGGAAAGCCCCCCCCGCCAACAATGAGGTGGATCGCCTTGCTGCAGCCAAATGGAAACGCATGAAAATTTTACCATCGGAGCTTTGTTCGGATGTGGAGTTTTTGCGTCGTGTCCACTTGGACCTTACCGGGTTACCTCCCAAACCTGATAGCGTCCGCGCTTTCCTCGCCGATGATCGACCGACACAGCAGAAGCGAGATGAGATCGTTGACAAGCTTGTTGGTAACGCGGATTTTGTCGATTATTGGACAAATAAGTGGGCCGACCTTTTGCAGGTGAACCGAAAATTTCTCGGTGCCGCAGGTGCCAAGATGCTTCGCGAATGGATTCAGAAGGAAGTCGAAGGCAACACGCCTTACGACCAATTTGCCCGCAAAATCCTTACTGCCTCCGGATCCAATAAAGAGAATCCTCCCGCCTCTTACTTCAAAATCTTACGGAAGCCGACCGAGACGATGGAAAACACCACGCATCTCTTTTTGGCCACCCGTTTCAATTGCAACAAGTGCCATGACCATCCCTTTGAGAGATGGACGCAAGATCAGTATTACGAGATGTCTGCTCATTTCGCCCAGTTCAAATTGGCCAAGGATCCCGCCGCGGGAAAGAATCAGATAGGCAAGACCGCTGTGGAGCGGGGCAAGCCGCTTTATGAAATCATCTCAGATGCCAAAACGGGTGAAATGAAGCACGACCGTACGGGGGCCGTAACCGCACCTGCTTTTCCTTATCCGGTTAAGTATGAATCCAAGGAGGGCGCCACTCGTCGTGAAAACCTTGCCGCATGGATGACTGCTCCGGACAATCGCTACTTTGCCAAGAGCTACGTTAATCGGCTTTGGGGCTATCTTTTCGGCATCGGCATAATCGATCCTATCGACGATATTCGTGCAGGTAACCCGCCGACCAATCCGGAATTGCTTTCCCATTTGGAGAGTGAGTTCATCAAGAGCGGTTTCGACGTTCGCGCGATCCTGAAGTTAATTTGCAAATCACGAACCTATCAGCTTTCCGTTGAGACGAACAAGTGGAATGAAGACGACCAAATTAATTTTTCACACACTTCCGCTCGTCGTTTACCAGCTGAGACTTTGCTTGACGCCATTTATGCTGTGACAGGTTCCAAGTCTAAGTTCCCCGGTGTCCCACAGGGTACTCGGGCGACTTCTTTGCCGGATTCCGGTATCAAGCTTCCTGATGGCTTTCTAGGCACTTTTGGTCGCCCGGTTCGTGAGAGCGCTTGCGAATGCGAGCGAGCCACAGGCTTGCAGTTGGGGCCCATCATGGCTCTTATCAGTGGACCCACGGTGAACGATGCCATTTCGGATCCTTCGAACGCCATAGCGAAGCTTGCCAATGAGGAAAAAGACGACCGCAAGCTGGTAAATGAGCTTTTCCTTCGCATTCTTAATAGGTCTGCTACCGACAAGGAAATTGACGCGAGTCTCGGTTTGCTGGGAAAAGATATCGAGGGGGATCATCTAGTCCTTGAGAAACAAATTGAAAAGGCTCAGGAGGGCATTAAGGAAGAGCTCGAAGCCAAGGAAATAGCTCGTGCTGAAGCCATTGCAAAGGCCGAATCCGAGCTTAAGGCATACCAAGAGAAAATGGCCCCGGTGGTTAAAAAGTCCACCGACGAAAGAAATGCTCGCATCAAGAAAGCGGACGAGTCGATTAAGGCATTCGACAAGGACCTGCCTGCAATGCTTTCCGCATGGGAGAAGGATTATCTGTCGGGTAAATCGATTTGGAAGAACTTGGACATGACAAACGTGACATCAAAGATTCCCGGCATCAAGTTCGAGCCCCAAGATGACGGATCGCTTTTTGTTGGAGGTAAAAGCGGAAAGGGGAGCTATGTCGTCAAAGCCACTACCGACCTTTCCAACCTGACCGGTGTCCGCCTCGAGGCTCTCAATGATCCCAGGTTGCCGAAGAAAGGGCCCGGGCGAGCTCCCAATGACGGCAATTTCGTATTAAGCGAGCTAGAAGTTCAGGCTGCTCCGGTCGCGGATTTGAAGAAATGGCCGAAGATCAAGGAATGGACTTTTGACGAATTGGCCGAAAATAAGGATTGGAAGGGTGTACACGGGGCTAAGGCATCTCCGGGGGAGGGTGGTCTTGCCATCACCGGAAAACCAGTGGATGGCGTTCTATCCATCGGAGAGTTTTATCATGCCGGTCCGTTCGCCAACGTTGGATTCGACAAAAAAGCAGGTCCCGAAGGTTTGGACTCCTTTGACTCCAAGCAGAAGTTCAAGCACGGTGCCAAGGAAATCCTATGGACTCACAAGCCCGAATGGAAAAAAGGTCAACTTTATGCGACGGTCTTGTCCGGAGAGAACGCCGTAAATTATCTCCACAAGGTAATTTCTTCGGATGCCCCTAGAGATCTTCCTCTCAGTTTAGGAAGCGACGATGGCATAAAGGTATTTCTCAACGGCAAGCAAATCCATGCCAACAACGTCGGCCGAGGCGCGGCCCCCGATCAGGAGAAAGTCAACTTGCAACTGAGAAA
>JABHOU010000208.1 GCA_018695085.1 Opitutia bacterium
CGCCGGCATGGACGACAAGACCGAAGAGCTTGATAAATTCAAGCCACTCAACCTCTACGGTTGGTCCAAGCACAAGTTCGACCTTCATGCCCGCGACGAGGGATTCCTCTCCCGAGTTGCAGGACTCAAGTACTTCAATGTCTATGGCCCGAACGAGGAGCACAAGGACGACATGCGCTCAGTAGTGAGCAAGGCTTTTTCTCAGATTCAAGAAAACGGAGGCATGAGCCTCTTCCGCAGCCATGTCCCCGAATATCGAGACGGTGAGCAACAACGGGATTTTCTATACGTCAAAGACGCAGTGCGGATGACTTTGCATCTGGCTGAAAACGACGAGTTCGGCGGACTCTACAACCTGGGTTGCGGGAAAGCCAGAACATGGCTCGACCTCGCCCACGCCATATTCGCCGCTCTCGACAAGGACCCGAAAATAACCTTCGTCGACATGCCCGAATCCATCCGCGACAAATACCAGTACCATACTCAAGCGGATATCTCAAAAATCCGCCGGACCGGATATTCGGACAACCTGTTTGATCTGGAAGACGCGGTCGCCGACTACGTGCGAAGCTATCTGCTTCCCGACAGGTACCTTGGAGAATAAGGGATCAAGCCTTGCCGCGCGATCGAAAGACCGTAAAAACCACCACTCCCAGAAGAACAAGACCCGTCCATACCATCCATCGATCGGGCCCGGAAGCCAAAGTAGACTCGGGAACGGCTTGAGGATCAGCAACCGAACCCTTCCGGGATGAATCCGTGGGATCTCCAGAAACAGGAGGGGAAGCGCCACCCGGACCTTCAGAAGCTGTCACCGAAACTTTTGCTTCAGCTACTCCATCACCGGAATACGCAGGAACTCCATTCGAAGAGGACAGGGTCTTAGCAGCGGGATTCTTGGAGTCAGTGCCTCCAAGGCCAAAATCGGCAAAGGCAAGCAACTCCTTGTCGGCGCCTTTTTCTCCGGCAATCGCACCAGGAGCTGCACCAGCCTCGTGAAGGGAAGAAAAGTTTTCCAGCCCCTCCTCCTCTCGCTTGATTTTTGCCGCTTTTTTGTACGAATAATCGGCCCGACCTAAAACTTCCTCGCGAGGCGGGACTGCGCTTCCTGCAGGAGCATCCACGCGATTGGGAGCATCCTCAACAACCTTTCCTTTGGCTTCAGCATGGTTCAGAGAAATTTCTTTGCCCAAGGTATTTAGTGAGTCCGAGTCAGCATTTTCGCGAGAACTACGATTTGCGGCATCCCTCGAAATATCTTTGGACAACTCATCAATAACACGAACCGAGGGAGCATTCTGAGTGACAGCAATTTCACTTCTAAACAACGACGAACGATCCGAGACAGTTGCAAGGGTGTCCACTTTTTGATTGGACTTGGACTGCAAAGAGCTGGACGCAATCACTGCAAAAGGAGCGGCGACCGGAACGCCTGGATTCACCTTAGGTTTCAGCACGGCTTTGGGGGATACGGCTACCGATTCGTCATTGGCAATAAGTAACCCCGCACCCGCCCCGGATACTCCGCCGGACGCGGAAGCAGTCCTCTTGTCGATGGTATCTGCCGCCAACAAGGAGCGAACCGTACCTGCACTTTTCTTTGTTTCTGACAATTCCTTTTCAAGTACGGCCAAGGAGCTATCATCTATATCTGCTGATCCTTTGCTTCCGGAAGATGGGGAACGCGCAACACTGTCAATGGCGACATTCAAGTCTGGAAGCTCGTCCCCAATTGCTTGGCGCCTTAAGCCTAGCTTTTCGGATTTCGCACTTACGTTCGATCTTTGCCTTCCAGCCCCGGGTCGTCCCGTGGCTTGATCAAAAACAATTGGGGCCTTACTCTTGAAAGAGGCGACGGTGTCATCGTCGTCGGAAAAAACCTCGGCATTGAGTTTGACAACGTCCTCCACCAGTCGAGCATTCAGAATTTTATCGGATTCCTCAACCACCGTGAGGGCAAGAAGGTCATTCTCGTCGGTGAGATATCGTCCCTTGTTATCGGCTAACTGATCCGCGAGATTAGCATCAACAACCAAAATTGAAGCTTCTTTTGATCTGGCAACGGCTTCTCGAGCTTTCTCCGGTTGATCAGTAAGGACGGGAATTCCTTCGGCTTCTTTTGCCCCGGAGGCATCTTCGGATGCCAGCGCCATATCCTCTTCGTGTTCAGCCTGTTCAATTAAGGAACTGACGATTACTCCCATGGCTCCAAACATAACGACGGCCGCAGCGGCCATGGGCAAAAAGCGACTAAGTTTACCGCGAGACTTGTCTTCAGATTCGTTGCCATGAGGGAAACGGATTGCTTCCTCAGATTCTTCGGTTTCGCTGGCCGAGTCCTTATCTGTCCACAACTTTTCCAAAATTCGTCGACGATCGGGATCGAGCTTAAAATTCTCGAGCTCGACATCGGCCTTGGCTCGGGCGGACTCGGAGATGAGATCGAGAGTTCTTTCCAGTCCAGCTCGGTAAACCTGAAGGTCGACGTCCTCGGCAAGGAGGGCTTCGATCGATTTCGCCTCGTCGGCATCGAGCTCGTCCAAAAGCAAGGCCAGCACGCGTTCCTCGCGTGATTCTTGTTCACTTTTAAAATTCATGTCTTCTTTTTCATTCATACTAGTGCTCCTTCACGTTCCATTTCACCCGCCAAAAACTTGATTGCATGATGCAGTTTGTAGCCAATGTTGCCGATGGACATCCCGGTGGCTGAGGCCATTTCCTTATAAGAAAGTCCTTCCACAAATTTCATTTTAACCAAAGCTCTCATATCTTCGGCGAGACGATCCAAGCAAAGCATCGCCAA
>JABHOU010000189.1 GCA_018695085.1 Opitutia bacterium
CATGCGCGATCATTGGGTGCCTGAAGAAAAAGCACCGCTATATTTAGATACGCTACGACGCCTTTTTCAATATTTCTTCGTTACCTATTTGGATCAGGAAAATGGGCTTCTCATGATTCGTGACTCCGAGCGCAATACGGTCGAAAACCACACGACACGCATGGCCAACTTCGACGCCGCTCGATATCTGTGCCAATGGTCACGGCTGGCCCGAGTCATTGGAGGGTCCCTACGCGTACCAACGCCCAATCGCTCGAAAACAGGTGGACGGTTCGTCATATTTGATAAATCTCACAAGAAAGAACACGGACTCTTCCTCTTTCGGGACGAAAATGCCGGAATACAGTTTCAACTTCCTCTAGTCGGTCCCGGCAAGGAGGTCACTTCCGACTCGCTTGCATTTCCTCATTGCCAAGGAATCTTCGATTGGCCTGTCAATAAATACCTACCCGTACTTTTGCCGGAACTTACTTTCGACGATCAAGTCGTCATCCCCTCTTACTACGGAAAGAATTGCGTTACGGGAATTGGTCTACGAAATTCCTTTTACCTACGGTTCGAGCAACCGGACTTGGTTCGAACCGACGGCACATTCGCTTATGGTTTGGGAAGTTGCCAAGTTCAATGGTCATTTGGCCAAGGAAAGGTCACTTCCGAATTCACCTTTCGCGTGAAAAATCAGGTTACGATGAACAGTATGAGATATGCCATCGTTATAGGCTCCCCTCATTCCGCCTATCGCCTAGGAACCACTTTGCGTCAAGGAACAGCAGGTTTAAGACCCACTGTCGAAAAAGATGACTTCAAGGCCGCTTGGGGCGACTTTGAAACAGTAACGGACGACCCTGAATACAGGGGTTACGCAGGCAATGTTCACTATGTCCAGTTTCTGCGCCGAGAACACCCTCTGATTATGCGTCCGGGCGTCCAATACAAGTTCCAAATATCTTTCGAACCGGACATCGCTTTCGCCGACGAATAATTTGATCGGCATTTTCTCATCCATATTCCGGAAAGAATTAGACGTCCATGCTCTCCGCACGAGTCATCCCATGTCTCGACGTAGACGCAGGAAGAGTAGTCAAAGGCATACGTTTCAAAGAACTACGTGACGCCGGTGATCCCGTGTCGGTCGCACAAGCCTACGAGGAACAAGGAGCCGATGAACTGGTATTCTTGGATATCACGGCTTCTAGCGATGAGCGAAATATAATGCGCGATGTTGTGGAACGCACGGCTTCAACCTGTTTCATGCCCCTCACGGTTGGAGGTGGTCTACGGTCGGTGGAAGATGTCCGCCAAATGCTTCTTTCGGGAGCAGATAAAGTTAGTCTCAACACCGCTGCAATTCTAGATCCGAAGCTAGTCGAAGACGCCGCCGCCAAATTCGGGAACCAGTGTATCGTCGTTGCAATCGACGCCAAAGTCGAACCCGACGGGAACAGTTGGCGCGTATACACACACGGCGGACGAAAACCGACGGAATTGGATGCAGTGGAGTGGGCTCGCAAAGTAGTCTCTCGTGGAGCAGGCGAAATCCTTCTCACGAGCATGGACCGGGACGGCACCAAGATCGGCTTTGACCTAAAGCTCACTCGAGCCGTGAGCGATGCGGTGGAAGTTCCGGTCATTGCCTCGGGAGGCGTAGGTGAGCTAAGTCACCTTGTGGATGGCATAAGAGACGGCAAGGCGTCGGCCGTGCTGGCCGCAAGTATCTTTCACTTCGGTGAATATACGGTTTTGGAGGCTAAACAAGCACTCGCCGATGCCGGCATACCGGCAAGACTTTAAGGCTATCCCAATACTTGTGAGCTTTTGCTTGCCTACCTACCTACCGACCTTCTCCGCTTGTATATTCGTCCACTTCAAGAAAGCTTTGTTACCCATGCTATCTACGTCGCCTCGGCCATCCTTGGTCACGACAGAGCCATCAGGGGCCAAGATCACAAGATAGGGTATACCGCTGACACCCATCTTCTTGACGAGCAAATTAGCTGCTGTGGATTGATGTTTTATCGCCGGCCAAGGCATCATATACTTTTTCATATAGTTGGCTTGGGCCTTAGAGGAATTATCGGCACTAACGAGCAACACTTCGAACTTGTCCTTGTTGGCTTTGTGGAATTCCACAAGCTTTGGAGTAAAGGTTCGACAAGGCGGACACCAACTGGCTGAAAAATATAGTCCCACGTACTTTCCGGATAGGGTTTTGCTGGAAACGGCTTTTCCGGAAGCATCAAGAAACTCTTCGGGTAAAGAAACTTTTAATGCCTTTTCTCCCTTGGGCTTCGCCATAGATACCGCGGATAACACGGCAAGACTGAGCGTTATGGCAAAGAGACGGAAGACATGACATTTCAGGTACATGTGAATTTATTGATGTTTAGGGAAAAATTAAAACAAAGGTTTGCCCGCGTTAAGCGCAAGAGGCTTGGAAGGCAAAAAATCATTAGGCAGCAGAGAGGATACTCGAAAAGTCGTCCAGAAACCTTTTTGAAACCGTCTCCAAAGTAAATTTTTCAGCCTGCTTATAGGCTGCATTGCCAATAAGGGGTAGCCTTTCGGGTTTACTTAGGATGTCTGCCATTTTGTCTCTCAGGTTCATAATGACATTACCTCCTCGATGATCGAAAACAAATCCCGTGCCACCATCCTGCACAAAATCCCGGAAGCAATCCAAGCCGGAGACCAAGGGAGGGCATCCGCAACTCATTGCCTCAAGAGCGGCCAATCCGAATGTCTCTCCTCGCTCGGCCATCGAGGGGTAGACAAACAAATTGGCGCGGCCTAATTCCTTACGCAATTTACCATCATCAAACACTGGGTCTAGAAAGCGAATGGCTTCTTTTGCCGACTTGGCCAAATCTTTTAGGTTTTCAAGAAAACCTTTCCCTCCCCCACCCTCGCTCTCTTTCCAGGGTCCACGAATGTCCAGTCGCCATTGCCTCCGTAGCTGTTCCGGTAAATCCGCAAAGGCCTTCACTAATTCGCACAAACCCTTCTCGGGGTGAATGCGACCTAAATAGAGAATCGTTTGCTCTCGACCCGCACTTGCAGGAACATCCTCTAAATCCCATGAAATAGGATAAGGTATTGCCTTCACCATGTACGCCTTACCTGGAACCTCTCTTCGAATGGCCTCGGCGATTGCTTCCGAAGGCGCCTGCAGGCGCTTCGCCAAGCCATATAGCTTCATTTGCCCTTTGGGATATCTCCCGACATGGACATAGAGAGCTCCACTGGATGAATCTCTAACCAAGAGAGGTGCCCAAAATGCATTCGTTACAAGAATGTCCGCTTGCGGCAAAGACCTTCGAGCCCGCAAAACATAACGGAAATCCCTCCATTTGAGCACCAAAGAGGAGGCCGTTGCCTCGAATCCGCTAACCCTAACATGACTTACGCCTTCGATAGTCTCATGTAAAGGCAAGCCATCGCACAAGCGAGAAACATGGGTTACCTCATGTCCCTCCCGGGCAAAAGCCTTTCCCAACCTAAACCAAGCCTTCTCAATGGCACCACCCCTCAACGGCGGCACGGGAAGAAAAGCCCCTTGAAGAATAGTGATGCGCACGGAATCAGTTGCTTGCAACCAAGGCGGCAAGATTACGTGCGGCTGTATTAATCCGAAAACGCTTCTCGAAACACGGGCGAGCGTTAGGAGCAAGCTTCGCAAAAGCAGGATTCTTCCATTCTCGCATCAAAGCTCTAACGCCGGAAAGATCATCAGTGGAAACTTTTCCAGCTCGATCGTCCTCCACCTCTCGCCACAGGTTAACTTTGTCGGTGATCAGCACCGGAGTGCCTACGGCAAGAGCTTCGGCCACAACCATACCGAAATTTTCCTGATGGGACGGAAGAATCAACGAATCCGCTGTCCGCAAGGCACCCCACTTAACGTCACCTTGAATCATCCCCGCCCAAGTGATTCGATCTGCAAATGCACTGGATGACCGAACCAGCTCTTCGGCAAAAAACCCATCTTCGCTTGGTCCCGCAACAACGAGATGGTCATCCGCTGTCGACAATTCTTCGAATGCCTGAAGAAGAAGATCGATGCCTTTCTTGCGATGGATACGACCCAGGAAAAGCAACACCCTCTTGTTTCGCAAGCTTGGAAATTTCTCATGAAAAGCATTTGTTTGAGCATCCATATCTGGAGGCGGTTCGCCGACACCCAGACCCGTCACGACCTCGTTGCACCGATACGGGCTAAAAGTTCCGCGGGCAAGTCGCCGTTCCTCATCGGTGGTAAAACATACTGCCTTGGCATTCCGCAATATTCGACCTTGGCGGAGCCACCAGAACAACATTTTCTTAAGGTGTTTTACGGGATATTGGCTCTTGAACCAAGGATCGAGCATTCCATGAGGATAGACAAAGTAAGGCTTGCCCGCTTTACGAGCAGCCTTACGAACGGCTACACTTGGGTACTGCCACAAGCCATGGGATACAAGTGCGTCAAAACTGGTGGCGTTTTCCATCAGCCATGACCCAAGGGCAGGACAAGAGTGGTAGCTGGAACCCGATGCAGGACCAAATCCTCTGACTGCAAGGTCTAATTCTTCGAAAAAAGAAGACGAGGGTTGATCACAGGTCGCTATTTCCGCTTTATGGCCCACCTCCGTAGAGGCCTCCGCCAATCGGTTAACCGCTTCGGCCACCCCTCCGGCCAAAGGATTACAGGAATGAACTACGTGGAGTAGCCTCACGCTGGTGCGTAAAGCTTGCTGATCATCTTTTTTCGTACTCCTTTAGATCGTAATCGTAAAATAAACGACCAGGCTTCGCGGGGTCTGAACCTAGACGATATGCAGTCCACTTCCCGGAACTAGAATCAAAAAGCGGTAGCAGAGATCCATTGGCTGTTAACTTTTCATTATTCCATATCGATTCCGACGACCACATCCAACCAATGCCGGAAATATAAAACCATGCCTCTTTTGAGGTGGGTGCCTGAACGTAAACCCAGCCCAATCCATTCGCACTATCATCGCCGCCTGTGTGATAGATCCAAGGAAAGGTTCGATCACTGTAAAAACCAAGCCAAGGCAAGTATTTCCAATCCTTGGCAGTTTGATGCTCTTCGGCGTCTTTTGAAATCGACATGTTTGCAAATCGAGACCTGTATCGATGATCCTTCATCATGGCTTGTATCTGGGAAGCCATAGGCATGCTGGAGTATTTATTGATTTCCGCTTGATCCAAGGACACTAAATTGTCCTGCCAAAGTGCCAGCATGGCTGCGGCCGTTTGAAACTCATGTTGTTTTTTCGGAGCTTCCCAGAGCAAATCCAAGCCATCTACCTGCTCTTCCAAGACCATGTGAGTGGTAAATAGTACGGCTCCATCGCCATTCTTATAATTCGGTGTGGCTGGGGCTGGTTGATTATTGCCTCCTCCGCCAAACATTCCTCCGCCTCCTCCAAACATCCCGCCGCCAAAACCTCCGCCGAACATATTGTTGTTGTTGTTGTTGTTGTTATTACCTCTTCCTCCTCCGCCAAAACCGCCCCCCATCATGCTATACATCATCATCTGCTGAATCATCTGCTGCTGCTGATTATTTTGCTGTGCCTGTTGAGGGTCGAGGCTCTTTATTCTGTAAGATCCTTGCACTTGCTGTTGAAGCGTTGGCTCGAGACCGTGCTTGTTTCCAAATAAAAGCGTAACGAAACTGCGGCGATTAAACTCGTTTTCATCACCATTGAAAGGTCCTATCGCTCCATGAGTACGAAGAAAGGGAAGCGAGGAAAACGTCATATCCAGATAGGAACCCAATCGAAACGCGTTGTCGGGGAAATCGGTCGCATTTGTGTCGCTTGTTTTCCAAAGGACTTCCTGGTTCGTTGAATAGCCATCGCCGTCCGTATCCCCACTACCATCCGTTCCGTAGTTTGGAATTGCAGAATAGGTTTGGAGGGCATCGTCCATCAAGTTTTTCGAAGGCCAATAACCCATGGTGATATAGTAACCCGCTACGGCACTCACAAGATCCTGAAAAGATTGTCTTTGAGAGATGTTTGACACCCAATTCAAAAAAGCGGTGTCGTTAAAAATATATTCCCCATGAGTCCCACCACCAATATAATCTAAGGATAATTCCACCTCTTGCTCGGAAGGTTCGTAAAAAAGCAAATCTTTGTAAAACTGACTTACGGCGGATTTCATCTCACCCAAGGGGTTCCGTTTGGTCAGAGTAATCGTTATCGGGGAGGAAACTATAGAAGGCGTATAGGTCATGCCACCGATGGTTTCATTTTGCATGACTACCGCACCGAAAAGATCTACCTTGTCATCGCTACCTGCGACCTCTTGTTTGGTGCTCCACTCAAACGTAAAGCGACCCGAACCAAAGGAGGTTTCGTTAGCTAAACCAATTTCCGCACCATTCGCGAAAAGGGCCATCTGGCGTGCTTGTTGAGCAGCGTTGGGATTGTTACCGGCAGTGGCGTCAGGACCAATCACGCGGGGAAGGTTTACGCCTTTAACTTCCACCGTAATGTTCATGACTTGACCAACCGTATATTCAGTTTCCGGAAGAGGGCTTATCATGGTGGCCTCGGGTAATTGAACAGAACCCGCCACGGTCCCCCGGTCGGTCAAGGATATACGATTGTCGCTGTTGTCCACAGCGACTGCCGTCAATTCCCAAAAGCGATCTGTTTCGAAAAGGGAAGTACTGGAATCGGGTGAAAAAATACAATAAAAGGGTGCTTTGTCATCAACATGATAAAACTGGCCGTTAAGGTAGAACTCTACCCGATTTACACCATCGTCTAAATCCACGATTGCAGGAACGAAAACCAGCCGAGAACCTCTCGTGGTAGCACCCTGTCGAGTCAATGATGGATAATGACTATATGCACCATCGGGCAGCTCTCCTATTTGGGGCAATACTTCGATTCGCTTCTCCGCTAATTTTTCAATTCCGTTTTGGTCAGTGGCGATCGCCCGAATGGAATAACTTCCTGCATCCGCCGGAATGAATCCCGAACTAAACGGCCAAGTCGTGTCTGTCGAAACCAGAATCCCTCCTACATAGAACCTAACGCTTGCCACATTGGGCGTATTAGCCGTTTGGTCAGCAGCAAGAAAAATCCAAGAGCCTGCTCGGTAAACTTCAACAACCTGAACCTCCAGCCATTGCTGAAGTAGATTAAAATCATTCAAGTATGGTGCCAACGGCTCTCCTTTGTCATTGGTTAATTTTTCTTCGATCTCCAAGGTATCCGTGCTCAAAATTTTGGTCACTTTGAAAGTATTTTCGGTTGTGACATATTGCCCGGTTGCAGAATCGACTCGACCGAACCTGATAATTTGACCAGGTACGAGGTCGGTCATAAAGGAGGTGCTCAAGCCACTGATATTTGTATTACCAACCACGGAAGCCCCAAATCCCGATCGGCGGACATTTCCGTTTGTGCTGCTAATGGTCAACGCTCCCAGTTGGGCATTCCCGGAAAGCGGACGGTTCAATGAGGTAAAGGCCAAAATCTCACTTGTTTCCGAAACGACTGTAACTTTACTGGGAGCGGAAAAAAATAGGTTCCCTTCTTCGTCACGGGCATAGGCTAAGATTTCATAAATTCCTGGCTGGGTAGGAGTCCATGTAGTGTAGTAGGGGGGAAGAGTATCGGGAGCACCACCTGTATCAACGGACACTCCATTAACAAGAAAACCGACCCATTGTACCCCAAAGCTTAAGCCAATATTGGGATTTGGGTCTAAAATCATGGCCTCCAGAAAGAGAGAGTCATTTATGAGATAAGGAGTTTCGTTAAGGCCTCTTAGTGAAATTTTAGGAGCATCCCCACTGCCGGTAGTTGAGGTAACGGTAATGGCGTTACTCATAACGCCATTGCCGCTATTGTCTCGAATCTCAGCGTGAAGAGTATGCATTTCAGAGCGACTTACATTCCATTCAGTCGAAAACGTGCGCTTAATAGTATCCGTAACTGAGCTAACATTATGCTCAGAAAGAAGGTGGCCGTTAATGTAGAAGTCCAAGCTTTGAACCGAGCCATCGGGATCACTTCCGGTGGCATAGATGCGAGCCATCGAGGTGGAAGTCAAAGCCAGCCCGGCATTGGGGAAAACAAACTCCACCTCCGGAGGTAAAGATCCTCCCATTTCCACAATTTTAATGCTAATCGGCCATGAAAAGCTTTCTTGATTTGTGTTATCAATGGCTCGAGCGGTGATTTCATGGACCCCGGGTATGGTCGGAGTCCATGTAAAAGAATAGCGAGAAGTTGTTCCGTCTCTAGTAACGACACCACCGCCGCCGCCACCGCCGCCGCCAAACTGCCCAATTTGAGTGGCGCCGGAATAAATAAAGAGTTGGCTTATTTCGCCGTCAGGATCTGATGCATTGAAAACGAAATGAACAGGTATGCCCGCAGTGTAAGTGGGCAAGTGAGTTTCTTCGTCTTGGCTTTCTTTAGTGCGCGGAACCATCATCTCGACTGTCGGTACTTTTCCTCTTTCGACGTTTATGGACAAAGTCTTGGTGCGAGCACTTAAACCATCGATCGAATTACCGTGTACGCGAATATCGAACAACCCCAAGGATGGAGGATCCCAAAGTAAAGAATAGTGAGGGTATGCGCCGCCGACTTGCAACGCGGTATCCTCGGTTCCATTCACAAATACTTGAAAACCATTGTTATTGATCAGTGTATCAGGATCATTCGCTTGAATGCCTATGAACACAGCTTCTCCCAAATTGGCTGTCATGGGTTTTATTGCTGTATTTAGACCTCCTTTAAAAACAAACTTGGCAGCGGGCGAAAATTTACCGCCGCCCGTAAGCATAACTTTGTTTATCTGTCCCGAAGAATTATTGTCTTCGTCTTTTGGCGAAATAGTGACCGTACCGATAGGGGAAGTCACATCCCCATCTACAATGTAAAGCTCCGGAGCGGAATGATATCCTTTGCCTCGGAAAAGTATGTTGGATGCGTTAACCTCGCCATGGGCAAGGATATTGTTTTCATCAAGAAGCCCTGTAAGTGAAAGATCGGCAAAGTTCAAGGGTTCGAACTCAAACGACGGCGGTATCGATTCGAAGACCTCTCGCTTGATTACCGAGGAAACTTTTTTGTTGCCATGGTTGTCCCTTGCCACGGCATACAGTTCGTATACGCCTGCAGATCCCGGACTCCAAATCGCCTCATAGGGCTCATAAGCATCCTGTCCGCCCGGAATGGGAACTCCATTTTCATAAAAAGTAACGACGGAAACATAGCCATCCGCATCACTCGCTTCAGCCGTCAATGGAATTTCATTAAAATTAAATCCTCCTCGAAAAGTTACCGGCGTCCCGGGAGTATACCCATTCCCTTGATTCGTTATTGTAACAGCGGTAACTGATTCATTGGCAATCGTGGCCGTAGCCGTCATCCCCGTACCGCCTCCCTGAATTTCAACTTGAGGAGCTGACTTGTAACCGGAACCGCCGTCAAGAACTTGCACACGAAAAGTAACACCATCTAGTCGTAATCTCAATACTGCTTCTGCGGATTCACCGGAGGGCTTGAGTACAGGAAATCCACCTGAAACATTTATCGTTATGTTAGAATCATTGGGATCCTTGATTCCATGATTTTTCATGTTTAAAGATTCAATGGTGCCGAAATTTGGTTTAGTCGAATCGGTTTGCACCATCGCCGATACATCTGCTCCATTGGCACCGGTAATCGCAATCTCAGGAGAAGAGGCATAACCAACGCCACCATGCTTAATTACAGGAACAATAGTATTATTATGATCTCCGCCCCAAGTTGCGGTAATTTCTGCATTACGTACGGGATATGCAAGTGCCACATCGGGCAAGCTTCCACTACCACTGGTACTGCTCAAAGTGCTAAAGTTGGACATAACGGAATTGCCACTGTTGTCCATTCCCACAGCAACAACGGAATGAACACCATGACCTGATCCAGCAGTCCATAAGGTACTGTAAGGGAAATTTTTCTGACCTTTACCAGCAGCTGCCGTAATGGGTTCACCATAAGGTACGCCATTTACATAAAATCGGACCCATTCCAATTTGCCGTCCGGGTCACTGGCTGATGCGTAAAATCGCATTTCAGATCCTCCGGTAATAGCCTCTCCATTTGTCGGAGAAGTCAAACTAACAGAAGGAATCTGAGATGGAGAACCCGGAATAATAATGACATGATGACCAGCGGAGTGAAAAGCGGATTTCATTCCATCATCAATCGCTTCTGCACTGATCTCGTATACGCCGGGAGCATCTGGTATCCATTCCAATATAAAATGATCAGTTCCGGGAATTTTTCGGGCGCTGTTAATGACTGTAGCATCCAGAGTCGCATCAATAACAGCACCACCACCAGGCGTTATTGTAACGGTGGGGGGCGTGGTATATCCAGTTCCTGGGTTAGTTAACGTTACACCATTTATGACACCATTTGCATTTACCGTTACGGTTCCGGCGGCACCTGAGCCACCCCCTCCCGCAAAACCTAGTTGAGGCGGAGCTTGTGGGTCAAAACCAGCTCCGGGATTAACGATTGTCAATCCCCCAAGGTTCCCGTTCGTAGAGGCTCCCAGAATTGATCCGTTTCCATAAAACCTGACTTCCGTAACCTGCCCATCGACATCCTTCCCCTCAGCTTCGAGAATGACTCGCGACCCCAAAACGAATTGAAAAGGGTAGTCAGATGATAGGTGCCTTCCCTCAGAAAAAATAACTCGAGGAACCTCTTGATATCCACTGCCATTTTGATCCAACGTAACAGAGATTCCACCGATTCTTAAATGCTCTGCCTTGATTTGAGCACTGAAGTTTCCGTCCCCACTTGCAGGGTCGGCGCTAATTGTGGACGCATTGTAGTCCGATCCCGCAGAAACCACCTCCACAGAAGCGATCACCCCATTTTTAACGGTCGCCCCTGCTTCATTCGCATCAAAACCGTTGCCTGTTTTACTGTCTACAACCACCCGAAGATAATTAGGCACATAACTGTTTCCACCTGAAAAAATCTGAATTTCAGTAACGGTTCCATTTTCGTCTACTCCTAGACCAGCCAAGGCTCCAGTCCCCTTAGTATTGGTGTTTTGAAGGTCAAATATTTTGACTATGTCATCCTTGGTGTAGCCCATTCCCCCAGTCAGTACCGGTATGGAGGTCAATACTCCGTTTACGATATGAGGCTTCATCTCCAAACCGCTTCCATTTGAGTCATCCACGCTAAGTTTAACCTCATCCGTGTAGCCAGAACCACCATTGAGAACGGTTACTACTGAAACAGCGTTAGGATTAAGGACACTGGCAGTCGCTTGCGCCCCTATTCCACCACCACCGGCAATAATAACATTCGGTTCCTCAATGTAATCGGAACCCATATCATCCATTACGATTCTTGCAACTTGGCCAAAATGTGGATCATTCGGGTCGTTCGTCGAGTGCAAAACCGCATGAGCGCGAGCAATTTTTTTAGTGTGCTCGCCTGGTTGCAGGAGAGTAACTGTAGGGGGGGAATTTGGCGTGGCTTGTGATTCGATATGTTCGGGCCTCACCTCAAAAGTTATAGGATCGGAAATAACATAATGATCACCAAAATCACCAACATTTCCAACGGCCATGGCATGAAACTGGTAAACTCCAGCCTCGGGAGGCATCCAAGTTGTTTCGAACTCTTCCATCTCGCTGTTGAGAATAGGGGTTCCATTGGTCACGCGCTCCAAGGTCACGCCATTGGCAAAAAACTGCACGCGGGAAACCCCGTTGCCGAAACCAAAAAAGCCACCGCCACCATTACCCTTAGCAAGAGCCCGCAACCTCATACCCTGCGCCGATATAGAAACCGTATCTAGAGACACTTCGGGCCTAGGGGAAGTATTGTTTGCGTTCGTTCCCGCCAAGCTTTCTGTTCGGACAACGTTCCCGTCATTGTCCATAACCTCGACCTTAAAAATAAAGTCCTCGGCAAGAGTTACTTTCCAGCGAAAAGCATATACGTCGCCAAAACGATATTCTGGCTCGCCCAATAAAGTATCATTATAGAAGAAACGAATATATTCCAAGTGCCCATCGGGGTCGTAAGCTCTAACATTCACAAAAAGTTCGGAGCCAACGCTGTAATCCGGAAAAGTATCTCCTCCCACGCCACCGGGAACCGGCTCCTCTAAAATCGCGATCGGCAGAAGACCCGTAGATTCATTTGTTATCTCAATAATTGACGTGCTTAAATTAGTTTCAAGAGAAGTTTCTCCTAAGCTATTGGTGGCAGTCGCACTAACATGGTAGGTGCCCGGACGGTCGGGCGTCCACTTAAACAGAAACCTTCCCTCTCGACTAAAAACACCTGGGGCAGGAAAGGTTTGCGTGGCAATGCCTTCTTGATTGTTAACGAAAACATTTATACTTTCAACTGTTCCCTGAGTAGTTTCGGCAATGAAGCTTATTTCTACCTCGTTCCCTAGCAAAAACTTATTTCTGCTCTGATCGACTGGGTCAGGGTCAGAGAGAATAACCGTCACTTCAGAGGTCGTCTTTAACGCCTCAGTCTTTCGGTCATGCACGTAGATATCTCGAAATCCGTTTGTATCCGCGGGGTTTTGGTTGGTTGCTCCAAATAAAAGTCCACCTGCGCCTTGAACATCCGAGCTGTAAGAAATGAAACGGCCATTACCGGTTATCGAGGGAAACCGGTTGGAGGGCATAGTCGTCGTCGCGTTCGTTCTGTAATTTACCGGCAAACCAAATTTACTGGTGGTGATTCTTTCGTTTAAACTCTTTGAGTGGTCATACAGGTAGATATCGTCAGTAACTTGATCTTTGTTGACCAAGAGAGCAGGTCGCCCATTGGACATCATGCCCGAACTTATGTTTGTGTTGATTTCAGAAAATCCGAATATCACGGGATCAGGAGCAATGATAGGGGTGGCTCGGGTAAAACCCGTTCCGCCGACAAGCATGTTGCTCTGCATTGTCGCGGTAAGAGACGATGGGTTTCCAGAGGTCGCTCTTCCTCGAAGGGCGCTAACAACCAAAAAGTCCGCGCCAAGGGTTTTCTCGGATACCTGAAGACCCTCATATAGGGGGGAATTGGTATCGGTTGGCCAAAGACCTTCGAGCGCTTGCGCAACCGCATCGCGCACACCAACAACCGACAGTCCAGAAATGCCGATCGAATTGCCCACGACATTAGCCGAAAATGCATCAAAAGTTAAAGTTTCCGTTTTCAAGTGGTCAGAAACTGTCAAGGTAGCACCATGCAGACCCACCGTACTCTGAACCACAAGCCTTATGCGTTGCTCCAGAAAAACTTCCCCATTGGGACCCAAATGGATGCGGTCGGGGTTTACCTTTGCATCGGGTTTTCCATCATTGTCCAAATCCGCACCATCTCCATCAATAATTATGCCTGCACCCTGATTGAGAACTTGTTCTTTAGTGTAACCGAGACCTTCGTCGTCCATTTCCAAACGAAGAATGGTCCCGCCTCCAGATCGATTGTTTCCAATACCACTGGTGACCGGGTGGCTGATAGACTTTAATTGAAAGCCCGTTCCAGCCCTAGGGTTATCAATGGATATCATTGTTTGCGAATAGTCGTAGTTGTTACCCGAATTAAAAATGGATATGTCGGCAATGCGTCCGTAATTATCAACGTGATATAGGGCAAGCGCCCCAGATCCGCTACCGGAAAGATCCTCGATTCGAAGCTGTCCGTCTTGATATCCTTCTCCAGAATTCTGAACCTCGATTTCACCAATTGGCCCTCCAAGTATAGCTCTTGCTCTTGCCATCCTAAAAGTTGCATTCGGAAAAACCCTACGGTCTTCTCGCTCTATGTTTGCAGCCAAGAGATTACTAGCCTGTGTAGAATACGCCAACAAGCCTCCATCGTAATTGAGGGTCGGTTCACGACTTCCCTTGTCACCTCCTACCGAAAGAACACTTTCACTGGCTCGATTGACTACAGTCTTGTTGTCTATCAATGACTGCACGGGCACTCTATAAACGTCGCCTTCCGGATGCGTAAGGCGAGCCTCAAGAATGGCAAGGCGAGTGGGCCCAATATCGGCAGGGTCGGGCACCACGGTTACCTTGGGCGCTCTATACAGATTACCCGGCAATAATACAGAAACACCTATAATCTCACCATAAGAGTTAATTTGAGCCTCCGCAGTCGCCCCTGAACCCAAACCGCTCGTATCGGTTATGGCAATGGATGGAGTCAGAGTATAGCCAACTCCTGCATCCTTAATTTCGATTGTCGAAATACCTTTCTCTGTAACAAGGTTTTTAGCGGAAGAAGTATAGGCAATGATCTTCCCGTCGCCACTTATGGCGGGCTCTGATGAAGCGCCTTCGATAGTTCTTGCTTGCCCTGAGGTCACGTTCACCAAGTACATAGCCGAGGTATTTCGCTCCCAAAGAAAAATATCAGAATACTCGTTGTTATCTAAATCTGTTGAACTATCTATGTTCGATAGGGTGAAATTGTCGGCATAGGAGGTGAATACAACGCGATTCCCATCCTCGCTGATATCCGCGTCAATGCTTGCAAAGTTACCGATGGCTGTAATGGGAGATAATTTATTTAAGTTTGTTCCATTTGAATCCCAAACAAAGATATTGCTACCCGAAAAAGATTGCGGGGCCTCGCTAAGGTTTGACGCCAAGGATTCAAAAGCCACAACTGAACCGTCTCCATTGATAGAAGGATAATAACTGCCACCATCGGGATTGCCGAAGTCAGTACTTGTCGACAGACGAAATATTCGATTGGCCACTCGATCAAAAAGAAAAACATCCGCATGCTCATTAGTATCACCGGGAACCAGATTCGACGCACTCGAATGAAAAGCTAGGAATTTTCCATCTGCACTTACGCTGGGAGCAAAGCTGGATCCATTGGCAGCAGTGTTATTAAAACTCCTGGTCACCTGAGTTTCTTGGTTGGAGAGTGTATCCAGTAGAAAAATGTTAACTACTCCGCCAACGGAAGATTCGAAAGCAACGTATTGGCCCGTTTGATCATAAGAAGGGCGAGAGCTCCAATTGTTTCTGCTCTCACTAACAGACGTAGTATCCCCAGCATTATTTGATCGTAATGTAATGGAAGGAGTAGGTTGAGAGACAAATGTTTGGCCACCCAAATTTGCCACAATGTAAAAATCTCCTTCGAAACTGTCGGGCAACCTCTGAATCCAGTCAAGAGTTACGGTCTCATTAGGCCGCAGGCCTAAGCCCAGCCCACTTCCTCCGAGGTCAAATTCACGCAAGATGAAGTCGTCCCCATCTATTCCGCTTTGGTCTCGAGAGAGCGCAACGGTTGCCTGAAAAGCATCACCTGCTTGAACGGGACCCGTTCCGGCATTGCGAACGGCAAAACGAAAATGAGCAGGTGCCATCCCTTGAAAAGTTCCGGTATCACTGGAAAAACTTCCGTTGACGACCTGCATGTTTGCAGTTGGACTTACGTTGAACTGAACCGTTGCTTGGTTGTTATTTTCCGTATGCTCGATTAAAATATCAGGAGAACCGGCATCTACGTTCACCGTCACGTCATAGGTGCCATTGCCATCTATGGGAATGGATAATTCGTCGATCGTAAAATCGATCGTATCCCCGCTTGCAAAAGGAAAAGGGTTGAGGGCGTTTTGATTCGGCAAAACAATCGATTGCTTATCCACCTCTTCTCCATCCTGCAGCAACCTTGCCTCTACCCGGAAGTAGACGTTCGGTTGGGTTTGAACTCGCCCGACATTAGCTACGGTACCAGAAACGCTGACATTTCGGCCGGGTAGAGCCGTTGCGGGTCCCACTAAGTTGTTTATTGTTACATCCGGAATGACTAGGGAAAAGGTAGAGGTATCGCGGTTATTGGTTCCATTAACGTCTCTGGGCGTAATCACATTCGTGATGACAGTCCAGCTAGCGTTGTTGCTCCACTGGGCGGCTTGAGCCCATGGCATTCGAAGGTTTACCGTGTTATCCGGGGTGCTTTGATTAATGGACAGTCCGGTTAAGATTTGCCCGGTTCTGCTTAATGAAGGTACGGCTTGACCATCCGGGCCATTGACCTCAACAGACCAAGTAATATTTTCCCCGGCGAAGACTTCTTCCGTTCCGTCATTGAAAATGCGAAAGGTTACGTCGAAAGTGCCTCCTGCAAAAACTTCCGTGAAAGCATCGGTGTCGATCCTGAGATCGGGAACAAGTACTTGGCCCCTGAGAGTGGAGTGACCCACGAAAAAAGTTAGGCACAGTAAGATTAGTCGAGCCATGAGGGCGGATTGACTATTGGCATTCATCATTATCACTAAGGTTGATTTAAAAATACATTAGAAACGCCCATTATGTAATATGTAATATCATGTTTAATTAGCGTTTAGCGCTTTGTTTTTCAGCAGATTGCTTATTATTAGGCGCGTGAAAAGGGAGTTGCTTGGAAAAAATTTAGTGGGGTTCATTTAGTTTTCTCCTTCCAGCTATTCTCGTCAAAATCAAAGTATCTCGGATGAACGGCTTTTGGATCCCAATACCCCCAACCCGAGCCCGTTTGCCGAACAAGATAAAAGTGGGGGAAGAAGGTTGGATTCGACCACCACCACACCTCTAGCTCTACATCCCAAAACCAAAACCCTCCCGTTCTGTCTGAAACAACGTAAAGCCAACCAAGACTCTCATGAAATACCCATGAAGAGCCGTTGGTAAAAAAGTCTCCAAACCATTCGGATTGACGCCAGTTTTGAGCCCCATCCACTTCTGCGGCGCTCAATCCAAGAGCATTGCCGCGTTT
Organism: Opitutia bacterium; assembly: GCA_018695085.1. Classification (GTDB taxonomy): domain Bacteria; phylum Verrucomicrobiota; class Verrucomicrobiia; order Opitutales; family Seribacteraceae. The sequence goes on from JABHOU010000189.1 coordinate 16,788, forward strand.
CACGGTAACGGTTGCTGTCCCGTAAAGGCCGTTTCCGTCGGCCAAACGCAACGCGACGACCATGGCTTCACCGACGGACAGGTGGTCAGCCTCGTCCTCATCCGCCACCAAGAGTTGTCCTTGCTCGCTCAAGGAAAAAGCGGCGACCCCATCCTTGTCAGTATCAGGATTGCCCGAACTAATGGAAAAGCCTACGGTATCTCCATCCGCATCGGCCCCATGAAGATTAAGGATGGTTACTCCCTGAATCCACTGGTCGGCAGGCAGGGCGATCTCCGCATTGGACGCCGTGGGTGGGAAGATGTTAACGCTCCCATTGTAGTCGGACGTTTGCCCGGAAAGCAATTCCTTGCTTTTGGCGGTTGCCAAGGTGGCGGGTGTTCCTCCTTCGAGCCGCAACTTCTCGTATCCCTGCACTATGCTATCTTCAACAACCGCTTGAATCTTTGCCAATTCGACTGCAAGCGTATCAGGAGCAGTCCCTTTAGCAAGAGACTCAACGATCATTCCATCGGCCGCCACGGACATTTGGGCCGCTCCGGCCAAATCTTCGGCGGTAACACCGGCAACACCCAAAGTCGTTACCACGCTTGTAAGAACATTCTGCATTTCGCTCGCATCGCCAAGGGGAGAAGCTGCACCACTGGCAATTTTGGCGGCAACTTCAGAAATCAATTGAGCAGAGATCGATTTTCCCGAAGCATTTCCGTCCGAGGCGTATTTCACGAAGGCCGCCCCCTGCCGAATTGCATTGGCGACCCGAGCGCTTGCGGCAAGAGCTTGACTAGCATTGGCATCTCCCTCCGCGGCTGCAGCAATGGGATCATAATTGAACAAGTCCAAGGAAGCTGACAACCCCAGTGCCTCCGCCACCTTGGATTTAGCGTCTTCCCGAGAGAGCCCTTGCTCGACAAAGGCCGAGGAAAGAGTGCTAAGGGGATTTACGACCGTTGAGTTGGCATCAGCTACGTAAAGTCCCGTAAAAGGTTCGAGTGTCGAAGAATCAGTTCCCCCGTAAACGAGTATTCTACCCTCTTCAGGATCTATGGCTCCGTTTTTATTGGCATCTGCCTTCAAAAACTCTTCCTCCGTGAATGAAAAGGAAAATGCACCGCTTTCATCGGTAAGCACTGGGCTCGACAGATCGTGAGTACCATTTCCGTCAATATCGAAAACAACGCTTGCCCCAACCAGATATCCATCCATCGCCTTGCCTGCGATGGTGTAGTTCCAGTCTGCTACGTAAATGGTTCGCTTGGTGGCAATCTCGTTGCCGGAATCATCGACTACCGAATAGTTAAGTTCATAAGTTCCGGTAACGTTTTCATCTAAAGATCCTGAAACCATCACCCTGTTGAAAAGATCGCCGTCCACGGTATCGAGAGCCGAAAAACCGGGCTCAACGAAGGGTTCGCCTTTGTTCAGGTTCATGGACGGACTGCCAAAGAGTAACAGATCTGGAGCAATGGTATCTACAATTTCCACTTTTCTCGTGGCAATCGCTTGGTTTCCTGCGATGTCTTGAACAATATAATTCAAATTGTATAACTGCAAAACGGTTCCCACGTCACTAGAACCCCAACCCAAAGGGGGAGCCAAAGTCGCTAGCTCGACGCCCACTTTGTGCGTCAAGTTGCCGTCGACGACGTCAATGGCCGAATAGCCCGGATCTTCCCATTCCGTGCCCGCTTCATAAGTCACTAAATCGCCAGCAAACAATGAAATCTCCGGCGCTTTGCTGTCGCGAATTACAATTGTCCGAGTAACGGTACCAGTGCTACCCGCAGAATCGGCAGCCGTGTAGATCAAGTGGTACACTCCTGGTGGCGCGAGTGCGGAAACCTTTAGGGTTCCGCTCCCTTGGGTTGCGTTCAAGTCATCGATGGTAATTATTCCAGTCGCATTTCCATCTTCGCTAACGGTTTTAGGATCAATTACCCCATCATAATCATCGCTGGCCAAGGGCTTCAGATGAAAAACTTCATCCCCGGGATTAAGATAGACGGCTTTTTCTTTACCGTCACCTCCAATGACCGATTCAGCCATTGGCAACAAGGTGAGGAGGGGCGGCGGATCTTTAACGACAAAATTTACCTGCGAACGATCCTCGGAGAGACTTCTGTCCCACGAGCCGGAATAGTTGCCCACCGGCTCACCGTAATCGTAAGCTTTGTTGCTTGGGTCACCACTTTCACCACGATCAATAAAAGCATGTATGTTGTAAGTTTTTCCTGTTGGCAAATTCTTGAAAAAATAAAAGGTTGCGGACGAGGGGGTGAGAGGTTTGTCACCTCCTAAATAGGAACTGACGTCTTTGTTCTCCTCAAAAACCGGCACCCCCTCCTCCTCGGGAATGGCCAAAACATAGAGGGTGCCGTTCATCTCTCCTTGAAAGTAAACCGTTCCGGATATGCCGGCTCCACCCTTTTCCGGGTTTAGAGGATCCAGACCAAAACTCACTTCAAGCCCATCGGGCCAGCCATCCCCATCGGTATCAGGATTTTTCGGATTAGTTCCGGTATTGTTTGCGTCAACGTATGTGTTCGTATTGGTTTCGACGCCATCGAGCAAGCCATCGGCATCGGTGTCGGCATTATTGGGGTCGGTTCTTAAGGTCGTTTCGCTTCCGTCGCCAAGACCATCCCCGTCGGTGTCGGCCTTCCAGGGATTGGTACGATAGCTAAACTCCAAGGAGTTGTTCAGTCCGTCGGTATCGTTATCGTCATCCCAATCGATAAAACCTTCCCGAACCGTATCGAAATGGAGGTCCGACCACAGTTCCTTTTCCGTCAGTTGAGCCCTATGGGATGCTTCCAGACGCACCTTTTGCTCAAGCAAACCCAAAGTCGCCTTCAGCCAAAGCCCACCGCCGACCAAGGCGGTCAAGTTGGCATCGGTTCCGGTCTGGCCTTCCGGGCGGGACAAACGAATGCCGGAAATCACCGAATAACCGCTCCCGCCCTCAACCACTTCGATTGCCTTGACCGAGCCGGTAGAGTTGACTTCGGAAATGCGAGCGAAGGCACCCGAACCATCGCCAAAGATTTGAACAAGGGTGGAGTTGTCGTCCGAATAACCCGTGCCTCCGCCATCCACTCGAACAGATGCCACTTTTCCCGATCGCAGGGTGGAGCGCAATATCAAGGTCGTGGAATTACCGTCAATAGTGCTGAGAGATGCCAACTTCGTTAAGTTCCCCTCGGTCGAATTGAAGTCAAACTCTAGTTCCCACTTTACGTTATCGGTATCCAGAAGCGTACCGTTTCGATCGTAGCCCTTTGCGGTAAAGGTCATGTTCAAGTCACCCGCTACAGATGATGAAATTGGCATTTCAACCGAATTATCACCAGCCGAAGGTGAGATTATGAGGTGAGATGCGTTGGCATCCACCGCAGCCTTTCTTCCCATCCAATAGGCATCGTCAAGCCTATCGAATAAGTAATCTTCCCTGAAGTCCAAGCCTGATATTGTGGATCCGTAAAACACCGTAAAACTATCAGCCGAATTATGGTTGGATGAATTTACATCCACAATCTGTATGTCGAGAGATCCGTCAGGATTAACGGTCGTAGAAAGATTGGGTATGCCCCTGCCGGTGTTTTGTGGATGTGGAGTAATCGAAAACACAGGTATGGTCCCCGGTCGAAAACCAACCCCGATCCCCTTTAAGTTTTTCTTCGTAGAGGTCGACTCTCCCTGACGCAATACGTCCTCCGGCCAAATGAGACTGCTCAAGCCTACGCCATTTTGGTCGGTTTCCAGCCTAAGTGAAGGAATGCCCGGGACGTAAACCACATGGGTAACGGTCGAATTGCCGTCCTCTCGGAAGGTGATTTCCTCCAAGTTGGAATCCTCCGCAAGCACGGCAGCATTGTATAACCCCGGCTCGAGGTTAGGAAACGAATAATAACCGTTGCTGTCGGTATAGGAAATCCACGCGTCGGGCAGGTACGCCCAAGAATATATGTTTTCGCCAAGAATTTCTGTCTCATGAACCCTTATCGCATCTTCAAAAGAGACACTGCCTCGTTCTTTTGAGATGCGTGAAATTGAAAGGTCTGCATCTTCAAAAGAAAAGCTCGTGATAACCCCCAAAGCCGACATCGCCCCACTTTGCCCGTTGAGCTTGCGCCAAAACTGGTCCACTTCATTTTCGGGGTCGTATTCCTTGCTCAGATTCCCAGAGACAAAAGTGGCGAGAGCTTCGTAGGCATCCGCCCCCCACCATACGACGTCTCCCTTGTGATATTTGCCCGGTTCCCACTTGGTCACGACTCGCCAGTCGAGCGAAGGAGCCGAGTCGAGAGTATGAATTTCTCCGCCCAATCCCTCGCGATCCCAATCCGAAAGAGAATAACTGGAGAAAGAAGGAAACGAATCGTCCACCACAACGTCCATGAAGCGCCGGTGGGACAATGGATTATAATCGATACCCCCGTTGCGCCCGACGCTGGTCAACTTGTAGGCGTCCTCCCCTTCCAGGTTTGCACGATGAACTTCCACCACTGGGATTTCCCCGAAAACAGACCGCCACATGCCGTTGGCTTTATATGTTCCGTTGCCATCGAGAACCATTTTGCTCAACCCCTTGGTGAGGAAAGTGGTGGCGCAAGCGTCTCTGAAACTTTTGGCGTGACTGGAATTGAAATCGATGCGGATGGAAGGGGCATCGGCACCGTAACCAATGCCGTGGTCATGGATCGTGAATTCGGAAATCTGATCACCCGCGGAGTCACGAGGAATGGGCAATCCAAGATAAATACTCCCCCCGAGGGGCGATAACCTTTCGCGATATTCGTCCACGACCACCACTCTTGCCACTTCATTCAAGGCCCAAGGCCGTTCGCCAAACCCCTGTCCCGCCCCGGCGGGAAGAGTTACCGGACCAAGTTCTTCGTTCTTAAGGGCTGGGTCGTCATAAACCAACCGGACCATTTTTCCGTTGTTATTAAAAACGGGTATTACATCCACTCCCGAGCCCGTACCCATCACAAAGACCTCTGGGCAAGCGTATCCGGCCCCGGGATTGTCAACGATTATTTCCACGATCTGCCCATTACGGAAGATTGGTGAACATTTAGCCTGAAATTCCTTATCTACGTTATATGTTGCTGAAATTTCTACGCGCGGATCAAGGTAACTATTGCCCGCCTTCTCCACAATCACTTTGACAACCCTGCCATCCACTACTTTGGCAAAGGCAGTAGCTCCCGTGCCAGTTCCCGCATTATCGGTAATCTTGACCAACGGAACATTGTGTATCATGGAAGAGGATTGGATTGGTATTTCATCAAGTGACCCGCCCAAGCGCATGGTAACGTTGGCTTCCTTGGTCGGCTTCTGTCCCGCGTTGACCAAGACCACTTTGGGGGTGTTGTTGGCGTCTAAGTTAAAATAGCCTCGACCGCCATCCGTAACGAGGATGGCAGCGACCATTCCGCTGCCATTGTTCTCTAAAAAAGCACGTGCCCGAGCACCAATTCCTCCGCCTCCCGTAATGGAGACAAAGGGAGGTCGACTGTAGCCGGAACCGGGATCCAACAGTTCGATGGCATCCGCCGAAAGGGTTCCGTTCTCGTCCACTTTGTCGGGATTGATACGAGCTCGGGTATGATTCAGGTCCCTGTAGTTCGATGGAGTCGTGTACCCGCCATGGAAGTTTACTTCAGCGGGCACGGAGTAGCCGAGCCCACCGTCCAAAATCTGTATGCGTGACAACACGTTCGTAAAAGACACACTTTTAGCATTTACTTGGCGCGCTTTGGTCGCATTCAAATCGAAATAAATCGTGGGCGGCTTCACCCAGCCGGAACCGTAATCTTTTCTCTCGGGGTTTATGCGCATAGCCTTGACTTCGTACTTTCGGGGAGCTACGCCCCGAGCAACGTCCAGCTTGTCGGAGAGAAAGACCTCGACCACGGGCGGTTTCTCTTCAACTGGATCATCTCCGATGAAGCGCAACCACCGCTCCGGGTTGCGCAATTTCAATTGACCGTCATTGGCGTCATAGAAAACGTCTTCGGTTCCCCAAAACCTATTGTCCGATGCCGGATAATAAACAACGTCTCCGTTATCTTTCGTCGTTATTTCCGGAAAATGCCTTAAAATGATGGTTCCGTCTTCGTTCTGATATTGGGTTCCCTCTAACATACAGAGGTTTTTTTCCTCTTCACTTAGCCCGGCGAATCCGTTTTCGGTTAGGGTATCAAAAATGGCGTCGAGGGTGGAGTTCCTTTCGACGTCAAGGTCATAGGGTCCGTTGCCGGGCCTTCTTAAAATGAATCCATGAATAGCTTGTTCCCTCATTATGGACTCGAATCGAGGCGGTATTGAGCCCTTGCCCCGAATACGCACGTCCCCTTCCGAAAACCCCGGATCCGAATATCCATGACCTGGATCGGTTATCAAGACCGATTCCTCAGGATCAAGATAAAACAGGTGGCTGCCGGTGGCGTTGTCATCGGTTTTGGAACCACCGATGACAATCGTGGGGGGAGCTCGAAATCCAAAAACACCTTGCACCGGTCCCGGCCAAGGCGGTGAAGAATATTGGGAAGACGCAAATGGATGCGCCCATACGAAACCTCCGCCGGCTATGTATGCACTACCGTTGTCGTCGACGTATTCGACGTATCTGCGCTTGATCTCTTTGCCATCAGGCAATTGTATGTCCAAAGCCTTGCCCATGTCCTTGGTAAGCAGAACGCTTTCCACGCCTGTCGGTTGGAGAGCGAGAACACCGTTGGCTGTTTGGCCTTCGCTATGTTCATACCTTTGCCAGACGGCGGCAGGGTAAATGTGAAGGGAGTTGTTCTTCATGAGGTTCAAGGCTTCAGGTTTCGTGTTGTTGTTCTCACGAATGGCGGAATAGGTGGAGTAGTCGGCTATTTCGGTTTTTCGATAACGAACCAAATCGCCTTCCACATAAGTGGCGCAGGCATCCCACGGCTCCGGCTCATTGGATCCAGGAGGTGTGTCGCCCGGAGAAAAAGTTACCTTCGGGGTCTCCTTGTAGCCTGCTCCGGGGGCGGTAACTTTAACCGTTCCCACCGAATCCACGCGAGCCTCCAAAGATGCTCGAAAGACATCTTTGGCACTGGGGCGCAAATCGTATAAAAAAGAAATTTCGGGTGCCTCAAGCACGCGATCGAAAACCCATACTTCATCTAGTTGGCCAATGAAATAATTGGTTTGGTTTGCCTCACTGGTTTGGTGGCGACCGATTGCCATATAATCTATGTTTTCAACATCGGCGAAAAAGCCACGGGGAGCGTTTTGCCCATCTGCTGCAGTACGCAAATCCACAGCTTTTCCATCGACGTAAAACAGTGAGCTCACCTCGTTAACGACAAGCAGCCCATGGTGCCAATCGTCATCGTTGAAGGTTTCTGTGGTGTAGACACGGGTTATTTCCGCTCCGCCGTTGGACACAAGGAATTGGATTTGGCCCGTATCTCGAACCATAAGTCGAAAGAAGGAATCCGGGTCATCTTTGTCAGAGGCGGCAAGAATAGTACCGTCAACGGGCGTTCCGTTCGCTAAAGATAGCGTCTTGAACCAAAAGCTCACACTGCCCGTGCTGAGGGGTGCAAAGTCTTGGGCGGCCTGTGACAGGTCGACGTATCGGGTGCCATTGAAATCGATGCCGTCGTTTGGATTGCCCGGCACTACCCCGGCGTCCAGCTCGTCGGGATCGTTCATCGGCATGTCCATGGCGACGCCGTGTCGGTTTTGGCCGGAAAGATCGAGAAACAAATCGCCCGACAGTTGGCGAATCTCCCGAGGCTCCAAAGCCCGATCGAAGACGCTGACTTCGTCTATAAAGCCATTAAGGTATTCGGTAGTTGGGGTTTCCGTAAAAGCCTTACCTAGAATAAAGTCCGAGGCACGCCCAGAGATTTTGTTAAAGTTGCCAGCAAGAGTAAAGGTCTTGCTGGCCACAAGTTCACCCATCACATACATGGTCGCAGTCGCGGAGTCCTCGTCGAAGGCATAGGCGACGTGCGTCCATTCACTGGCATTTAAATCACCGCCCGACAAAACAACATTGTCGGCTGAACCACTATTTTCCTCTGCTTTGTATAGAATTCCAACAAAGTCAGACGTATTCCAGTAAAGCGAAAAGGCATTCGTCCCGCTTTCTTTCTGAGAGGCTAACCCATGAAAACTGCCGTTACCGTCGGGCTTCACCCACAACGAAACGGTAAAGGAATCGCCAAGAAATTTGTTTTTGTTAGGTGAATCGGGAGCAAGGTACTCCTCGACGGTAGAATTACCTTGAAGCCGTATGGCTCGACCTCGAATGCCCCACTCGGAGCGATCGGCGATGAAGACGCTAGCGTTCAGTTCCATGGTGGCGTTGTAATCGGTAGTTTGACCGAGAACAGGAGTGGCCCCGATATGATGATCTGAAGAAGAGGTGGAGTTCTCCTCGTCCATCGACCAATGGGCTTTCAAGCTCTGGGTAATGGGACGAAGCCAGCCCGGGGAGGGTTCCAGCATAAGCTTGTCCTTGCGGGGATAGTAATTCTGTCGGAATAAAGATTCCTCGCGATCGAAAGACCAGTAGGCAAAAGGATTGGGGGGGTACAAGGCGATCGCCAGGGTGGTGTTGAGGTCATAACTTTCACCTTGGTCGGCAAGGGAAACTTCCTTGAGCTTATCCGGTTCCGTTTGGCCTTTTTCGTTCGTGACCCCCATCTTTTTGGTCGAGGCGGATGCCTCCACGCCGCGTCCTACCACGGCGATGGATGGGGAATCCGGATAGCCCGCACCGGCCTCTAAAACTATGATGGTACCCACTCCATCCACATAGGCTTTGGCCGTGGCATTTGCCTCTGCGTAATCTTCCCAGAGACTTTGGCGATTAATGGTGACCAACGGGGGGAAATCCGGGTGATGACCATTGCCGCCACGAGCACCCGACACTTTGCGGGTACGAATTTTTTTCACCCCTGTCGGCGCAAGGAGAGACTTTGCATATGGCTTGTAAACGATCCTGTATGGTGTGAAAATTGAGCCATTGTCCTCAAGATATTCGACATAGGAACGAGTAAGGTTGCTTTCGTAAGAGTCAAAAATTCCGCCATCGAGAACAACTTCCGGGTTTTGCTCGTAGCCAGAGCCCGGATCTTCCACTCTGGGAGAGAAAATGAGCCTCAACTCCACCTTGGCGGGCTCGCTGTCCGGGGCGGAATAAAAAGTGATTGGATAACCTTTCGCGGACGGCTCGTACTCAAAGCGATGAATCTCCCCTCGTCGAAACTCTAGACGAGGCGACCTTTGGCCATCGATAAAGAATTTCGTGGTGTCCGCCAGGCCGGCCGGTATCCGAGAAGATAAAAGGTCGCCCGATACGGTAACCACGTGCTGAATGATCGGGGCCTTTTGCAGGACGACCCTCGCCCCCTGCACGGGTCCGGTGGTGGACTCGACCACACCCTCGATGCGCGAAATGCCGGCTTGCTCGGGTTCGCCCACGGCAAGAACTACGGTTTGCGAGGATACGCCACCCTTCATGTCGGAAACCACGGCACGAAGGTTATGGTTCCCCACGGAGTCGAAAGTCTTAATTATCGTTGGCTGGTTTAGGTAGGCGTCGCCAATAAGAGGTCTCTCGTCGTGATACCAAGAGAAAGCATATCGCGAAAGGTTGGCGTCCCCGGACAATATGACCGTGAATTCGACTCCCTGATTTACCTCCGGGCGAAGGTTACTTGTCTGCAAGGAGAACAATGGGGCGGAAGCGTTACCATCTGCAACCGTTCCGACGTTCAAGGCGACTTCCAAATATTCCATGGGAGAATTTCCTCCGCGTGAGATGGGAGTAATGTGCACGTCGCTATCGTAGTCCGAATAAGTCTGCCCTAGCATTAAGGAACCATCGGTAAAGTCATCCGGCGTGTTGCGGGTGAGATCCAGCAAAACGTTGTCGGCGCCATCGGCGTTTATCAAGTTCAGCCCGTTTTTTGTTGCGGATTGCCTGTAAGAAACGAGATAGGACCAGTAAGGAGCTTTCGAGGAGGCATGCAAACGAATGGCTCGTAATCCCTTGGCGGAAGACGGTGAACGATCTCGCAATTCGGCTTTGACCGGTGTTTGACCCGCAAATACCTGAATCCAAGCAGAATCAAGCAAGAGAGATTTGTTTTGATCGTCAAGCAACTCGATTCTCGGCTCTTCCGAAAAACCGATACCAGGACTCGTAATCGTCAACTCGTAACTGCGCTTGGACCCAGTAGCCGTAGCGGTTACTTCCGTGCCTGGCCCGCCAATGGAGACGGTAATGCTTCCGGAAGGAAAATCTTTCGGCAAGTCAATGTTAGCCGGCACCGCTACTGTATAGGACCCCAGCCGCAATGGATAAGGTGCGGAGCCGTAATCGTGTCGGTAGACCCGAAAAACATTTTGTCGAGTGGCGTTCGGTTCACGCCATATGCTTGCCGCAATATCTGCTCCGGAAGCGAGAAAGGTCGCGTCTGCTCCTGAAGCATTCCCTTCCTCGTAACCAAACTGAGCAACGATTTTGGCTGCAACAGTAAGATCGGCTCCGATACCTCCCGTGCCCATGACGGAATATGGATTGCCGTAATCGATCACTCCGCCTTCGTCGCTAATTGCCTTCTCGCCAACGGACTCGTATCGATTGGCATGCTGAAACCCAAAATTATGCCCAAGCTCGTGGGCCGCGACACCTGCTTCCCAGCTTGACGCCGTGACATGTGAACCCGGGGCGCCCACCTTGCCCAAACCGCCAGAACCGCATGTGGTGATCGAGATCCATGAGACCGCAGTCCTGCCGACCTTGGCCGTAAGCGTAGCGTTGGGGTCGTCATTTTTGTTTTCATGCTCTCCCTCGACCGTAACCGTGGGAACGGCAGTATAATCTCTTCCAGTATCAGTGACCAAAACCGATGCTATGCTGCCATTCGAATCAAGAAACGCCTCGGCTTTTGCGCCGCTTCCACCGCCGCCTTCTATTCGAACAAGGGGAGGGTAAAGGTAGCCACCTCCACTTGCACTCACCTCTATACCAGTCACTCCCTTGAAGGCGGGTCCATCGAAATCCCAATCCTCGGGGCTCACTTGAGCGGCGATGGTCTTGGGAAGATCAATATCGACTTCGCAAGCCTCCACGATCTCGTCGTCCCCGAACATCGTGTGCTTCGACCATTTCCGTGTCGGCATGGTCACGGTTCCAGTGATTACATAGTCGAGGTTGAGTTTGTAATCGGAATTTCTTTGGTAAAATTCTCGTACTTTTTCCATTACTTGACGCACTTGAAGTCCAGTAACAGGCTCGAAAGCATCTTGCTGCTTGTCGGGATTTATTATGTTGCCATCCTCGTCAACCACAGGCTTGGAAGATCCGGCATATTCCACGCCCTCATCCTGATAACGAGCTCGGATGACCAACACTTTTCGGTTGTCGGAAATGGGAACGTCACTAGCATCGGGCTGGTCGCCCAAATCCATTTCTATTACATAAGGCAGGTGGAAGGTATGGTTAAGGTCCCGCCACACTCCGCCAGCATTCCAGTCCATAACGGCAAAGTCCTCCGCCTCAGCAAGCACGGGGTTCGTTGCGTTGTCATTTTCGCCAACCGCCCAATTGGAATAGCCGGCAAAAGTGGAGCCGTCGAGCCAAGTCCAGTTTCCTTCGGTGGCATTCAAATCGAAATATTCGGTGGAGTTCGTATCTTTGTTGAAAGAACTCCCTTTCGAGATATTTCCAGTAGTATTGATGTGATCGGTCCCCCCTATCCAGGCATATGGCACGGTTCCGTTGTACTCGGGAAACAAACCCATGACATTGGCATCTTCCAAAAGTTTGCGGACATCCTCGTTTTCATGAGCGGAACCGATGCAAACCAACCGTCCACCACTGTTCTCCGCATTAGCCTTGGCCGTCTCCCAATCAGCAGGAGCGATGACCACCTTGTACTTGAGGTCAATGATCGTACTCGAGCCCGAACTGCCGGCGATGACCGGATAACGCACACGATTGCGGCCGGCTCGGCGCTCGGCTTCGCGAACTCGGCGCTCAAAGGCAAAAACACCTTCTTCACGAGGAAATTCATAGATTGCATCGGCGATTTCCACTGCGACCGAACCTTCGATTTCACGGCCTCGAAGTTCGGTTTCTCCTAAACGGCGGACGGGATTCTCGTCCACCGCTACAATATCGCCGACAGCAATGCCCCGAATGGCGAGACCCTTCATCGTGGGAAGTTTGTAGCGCTTGCCGTAAAGGGATGCCTTCAGGCGACGACCATCAGGAAGAATGACAGTGTGCCTTATGAAGCCGCCCAAGTGACTTGGGTCCAGACAGAAATGAACAGCTTCTACATCCGCATATGTATTAACCCAACTGCCCAAAAAGGGAAGAATGGCCTCTGGAAGACCATGCCTATCGACCTGAGGAACAGCCAAGGACAAGGCGGCCTCGGGATCGGTACGGATCAAGTGAGCAAGAACCTCTTGGCGCTCTTTCGCCAATACAATCCCCCTCGCGACTTCGGCCCTACCCGCCTTGCGAGCAGCAACCCATTCACCAAAACGCTTGAAGGCCGGATCAGCTTTTGTCGCGATAATTCGAGATGGAGAACACCATTCGAGATATTCAGTAGGACGATCATCGGATAAAGTCACTTTCCCGGGAACCAGCAAAGTCTTGGTCGAGAGATTACGGTCGTCCTGTTTTTTGGTGATGTTAATATTTTCGGGCAGGCGCGAGAGCAAAAAGAAAACCGTTCCGATAATACCAGCGACCGAAAGCATCCACACTGCACCGCGGAACAATAATTTGACTTTGGCAGTCCTTTTGCGGGTGGAAGACATTTTTATCCGGAATAAACTCAGTTTTCTTTTCGTCGACCTTGCTTACAATCTGGAATATATTGCAATGCCAACAGGTTCACGGAGCTCCCCCTAATTCACCCTTGAATTCTCTTCTTATGGTTCCAGTTGGCGTCATAATAACAGGATCTTTGAAAATGGACTGCGGGCTGATGTTTTGGATAACTTCTCGTACGGGCGAGCCGCCTCTACTTACAATACTTGCCGAGACGAAAATAAGCAAATTTCGCTTTTGATAACTTTCCGCCTGTGACTGAAACAGTTTTCCGATTAGGGGAATGTTTCCCAGCACCGGAATTTTGTCATTTACGGTCTTTACCTCTTCGCGAGTAAGACCACCAATAATGACAGTTGCACCATCAAAGATGGTTACGGTTGTGTTCACCTTTCGGACTGAGAATATTGGCATGAGAATGCCAGAAGGCGATGTTACGATACCCATGCCGGAAAAAGACGCCACGGAAGAAATCTGCGAGCCTCCGTATTCTATAAAACCATCGAATTCAGTTACTTTTGGATTTAACTCCAATGCAATTGAATTGTATTTCTCAATCCTTGGGGTGACGTCAAGGACAACCCCGACTTCACGAAATCCAGGTTGCTCATCGTCGGGCGCAACTGTATCAAATTGAGGGAGTGCCGGCTGCGGGAATTGCACACCACCGCCTTGTTGGCCTCCTCCTCCGCCTTGTTGCTGGAGTTGCCAGTCGGTGGGATAAATAAATTCCTGAGCAATGGTAATGCTTGCCGGTTGTCCATCCATGACCGTAACCCGTGGGGCGCTTAGCAAATCCGTACCTTGTTTTCTTTTTAGAGCGTTAACCAAAAGCGTTGCCTCCCTCATACCCAAAATGGAGCCCGTCCAATCAACCAATGAATCTACCCCTGCGCCAATTCCTATGTTTCCCGGCATCATTGGAATGGGTTGACCAAATTGCTTATTAGCCTCGGGATTTTGGTCATACGTTATTTGAATGTTCCTTTCCACTCCACTGGGAGAGTGCGCCAAGGCCAATGTTCTGGTGTTCCCTTTGAAGTTTTTGTCGTATCTCATCAAGGGCTTACCATTTGAATCAATTGTTGGCATCCCCGTAGCGGTATCAAAGATGGGTCGAGAATTTCCCCAGCGCATGTTCCAATCAAAGCTTATTTCATCCAAAACACCTTCTTGCACCTCGAGAAACTTTGTCTCAATTTCAACTTGTCGGCTAGAGTCTTGGTCCAATCGCTCGAGAATGCGCTCGATCAAATCCAAAAATCGCCGCTCGTGAGTAACGATCATTTGGAAGCCGTCAAATACGAACTTATGACCTCTGGCGTCTTCAAATGGTATGCCCGCCTGTTCGAGAAAACCGCGAATTTTGGCTCCGACATCATCAGCACCTCCGCCGGCACCCCCACCGCCTGGAGGCGCAAAGGGATCGGCACCACCACCACCACCACCAGCACCTGCACCTCCGGTCATTCTTTGTATCGTACCTTGAGAAACTTCGTAAAATTCCGTTTCCAACCCGATCGGTCGGCCACCTCCGGCACCTGATTTCGAGAGAACAACTGCATCGTTTCTTACGTCGAAACTCCAGCCGACCATTTCCGAGATGAAGCTGATCATTTGATCCAGAGCCATTCCGTTTAAAGTGATGGTAACATTAGGAGGAGCCTCACCCGCAACCTGCAAAACAACGATGTTTACGCCTTTTTTCGTTGGGTCAGGTTCGGCAAAGTCAAATTGCTTGGCAAGTCTTTGCAGTTCCGCCGCCACTTCCGGTAAGGGAGATTCGAAAAACTGAACCGCCGGAATATTAATTGTCTTTAGTTTTTCCAATAAATTGTTTCCTGTTTCCTGGACGGGTTTAACATCGTCGATTTGTCGCTCGAAAACCTTTGGCCTCTCCCATTCCCGATTAATTTCCTCAAGCATGGACTCCCGTGTTTGAAGATAACCGAGATAGCTTTCCTCTTGGCGGATTTTGGCAATGCGACGAAGCATCTGCTTGGCTTCATAATTGTCTGAATAGCGGGCTTCGACAAGGCGGTAGGTCTCTTGAGCACCCGTTAAATCGTTATTGATGAACTGCACTTTTGCCCGCATGAGCAATTCGCTCAAATCAGCCAACTGATCTTCCCGGTCGGGTGAAAATTCCGATATATGCCGTCGGTAAGGGTTTTTCATATCACCCTCGATTCTGTCCCGCATCCTGTCGGATCTTTTCATAAGATTGTCTACAGAGCCTTTACCCTTCGTGGAATCTAGACCCGGTCTACCAAGGTCCATTTCACCTGCACCCATGACATTTCTATCCTGCAAAAGACCCGTCCTATAAGCATCGGTATACTGATTGGCTAATTCCCAATCTTTTGCCTTTCTGGCATCCTCTGCTTTTTCTAAATTGATTTGATTGCGAGTTATCGCGGCATCCAAAATGATTGGCCAAGTGCGAGTGCTTGGTTCAAGATAATTAGTAATTTTCACTAGATCCTGCTCTGCCTTTCCATATTCCTTGTCTCGGATATTGCCCTTGGCTTCAGCAAGCATCTTTTCGGCAAGTTCCGCCTGTTGCTCTGCTTTCTCCCTCGCCTTTATCATTTCCCCTTCGAAGTCAGGCCCTTCTTCGATCCCCAGCGTGGCAACCTCTTCACTTCGTCGCTCCTTTTCCACATCTTGATACTCAAGCACGAGGGCCTGAACATTGCCCACGCGACCCTTTTGCATCGCTTCACCGATCCGATACCAAAGGATTTGCTGTTTGGCTTTGTACAGGTCGCTCATCAAGGCGATCGTCGCCACATTTTTGGGCAAAAGAGATAGGGCTTCATTCACTTGGTCTGTAGCCAATTCGTACTGACCATCTGCGGCATCCACTCGGGCTTTTTCCAATAATCGTTCTCCTCTGCTTTTCGCCTTAACGAGTTCTTGTTGCTCTTTGGCCATAATACGCTCGTAGTCTACTTTTGCATCACTTTCGGGAAGACCTGATTTCGCCCGAATTTCCGCTAGTTCTTTTTTTGCTTCATCGAGTTCTTCGACGAGCTTTCCCACGAGAGAAACATCGCTTTTACCTTGGGTGCCAATACGCACCTCTCGTGCTCGTTTGCGATCCTCGGCGTCACGGGCAACATTTTCTTGATAACGTCCGAGATATTGACTCGCCAGAGAATATCTTTTTTCCTTAAGGGCTTTATGGGCCATGCGATAATAGAGATTTGTTTGTTCTCTGCGAAACTGCCTTAGGTAGAACGCGTTTTCGGCTGTCTCGGCAAATGTACGAAGAGTTTGCTCTGTCAAGGCCTGAGCTCCCTGATAGTCTTCCCTTCTTAAGCGAATCCTCACTTCGTCGAGGAGTCGCAAAAGACCAGCGTTATCCGTTACTGGAGGCAGGCTAAAACCTGATGGCTCCACTAAACCAGGTTGAGTTCGCTCAGATAAATTCGTTTCATCCTCCTGCGGTAGGGAGGGTTGCGTTTCGGGCAAAGTCAATGCGTCCGATGCTGGAACAGCGTCGGGAGGTAAGGACGCGGGTTCTCCCTCGTTAATTGGTGAAAGAGGAGCGGGAGCGAGAGGGGCGGGCTCTAGCACACCAGGCAAAGGAGGTAATGATGGCGGGGTTTCAATGGTAGCGGGCTCTCCTTCGCCGAATCCTGGCAAGGGAGGAAGTCCATCCGGGATGGGAGTAGGTTGATCAAGCGGAGGCAAGGGAGGAAGCGATTGTGCATAGCCCGAGAAAACTGCACAAAAGCCTGCAAGTAAAAAAGCCGTTCGCATAACAGCTCTTTCCTGTCGGACCACATTAGCGATCAAAGGTTTCATCTACGGGCAAGTTGTAAGGAGTTAATTAAGTGGAGATCGACTCTTCGGGCTTGTTAATTCCTACCTTTTATGGAACAGTTTTAGAACTGCGGGGTCAACTTCCAAAATAGAAACCTTTTCTAAGGAAAAATGGTTTTTATGTATCCTCTGCACATTTTCAGGCACCATCATTTGTCGTCAAGTGGCAGAGAAAGCCATTCTCGCTGAAGTTCGGGGGGATCGATTGCTTGCTTTTCAAAATGAACTCGAGATTTAGCAATGTCTATTTCCAAAATTTTGTAATCCCTAAGGGCGAGCCGAAAGCTATCTCCTGTCGCATTTTGTTCAAAAGTGAACTTTTCTGCGGGAACATCCTTTGAGGCGGACTCCACTACAATACGATACTGTCCAGCGTGAGTTTCGTTCATAAAACTGTTAATTTCAAATGGTTTCACGAGCAACCGAAAATCTTTGACCATTGCCCTTCCAACTGGGCGAATTCCGCCTGTTTTGGGATCTCGTACCTGTTGAACGGCAAACGCATTCACGATAATCATTTTGTCGGGGTCTTCAGTATTGGTTTGTAGCAAGGAGGGCGTACCTGGTTTGTAATTGCGGTTTTCCTTGTATGGGACTCCAACCTGCAGACGGTTGCGAACATATCGACCCGACCCCGCGGGAAACTCATAAAGTAGATCTTCAAGATATGGGGTTTCTCCAATCCAACTACGAATTCGAAACCTGTAGGAAACTTTCTCGAATGCGACAAGGCGCAGGCCAAACTCCTCTGGTGGTTTTTCTGGTTTCGCCTCTTCGGGCAAACTGGTTTCGAGACGACCGTTTACAACATAAAGGACAGGGGGCGTAAAAAGGTCGTAGTTAGGTTCTCCCTCCTTTGGGGAAGAAGCCTCAATCCATTTGCCACCACTTGCTGACTCGCTTTTTTCGGCAACATCTCCTCTTTTTTGGTAAGTCGCTATAACAAAGTCGCCACCAGACTCCCCTTCATTGTCATTTTCCGAAGCGATGGTTAGCATTGTAGAACCCCAAAGCTGTTCCAATTCCGCGATCCGAACATCTTGATCCCCCTCCTTCGTTCTTACAGA
This sequence comes from Opitutia bacterium, assembly GCA_018695085.1. GTDB lineage: Bacteria > Verrucomicrobiota > Verrucomicrobiia > Opitutales > Seribacteraceae. The sequence continues at coordinate 34,539 of JABHOU010000189.1, forward strand.
CAGTAAGCCCGTTGCAAAACGCCATTCACGATTTAATTCTTTTGCCCCTGACTGCTTGATTTTTCCTGAAATGGTTTTTCCACTGGAAAGCAGAAGCGCGACATCGGTATAGTCTTCTGGAAAAAGGATGGTTTCTACAGTAAAGTTCCCGTTAAAAAAATCAGGTTCGGCTCCATCTATAATTACGAGCTCTCCAGGCATCAAGCCATGTGGGGTTTTCGTTTCCAGAGTAATTGTTTTCGATTCTTGCGAAAGGGTTGCCCCGTTCTGCCCCAAAAATGATTTCGATTCACGACGATTATCTCTCAGCAGGGAAAGCAAGGCAAAGATCACAAGGCATAGTAATGATATGCCCACCGCAAGCTTTTCGTAGTTTGCTCCCAGAAATTTTTTCACGAGGATTATTTGCTGCCGAAAGCTTGTTTAAGAAAATATTTTGAATCTCGGTCTGACCCCAATACTGTTAACAAATCCGAAATGGAGGATGAAGGGGGTGGACTCCATGGATAATGACGCCGAAGGAAGGCCTTTAGCTTCTCGTCGGTTTCCGCTCCCTCCTCGATGTCATCTATGCCCAAAGTGCATTCTGCAAGTAGATTATTAGAGCATAGAGGCTTTATTAAATCCAAGTCTGCATGAACTGACAAAACATATTCTACTAAAATGGTGAACCGGGAGCCCACATCCTTGATAATCGGCAGAGTTTTTGAATTTACCGCAATATTGTTGGAGTTGGGAGCAAAGGGGCTATTGGTACTTGAGTTGTTGTTTGCCGTAAAACTGGAAGAGCTATTTTCCAATCGCCTTACTGAGATATCGCGAACAAGAAAAGGATATTGAAGGCTGTTTAAAAAAGTGCGGAGAGCACTTGTCCGTGCCAGAAAATTTATTTCAAAGGCATAAGTCTCTATAGTGCCTTCCCGCTTGGCAAGAACATTGGCTATCGAATCCACGCTCAAGGCTTCGTCGGCAATACGCTGACGGTCGACATCTCCGACGGGCTCACGGCGAATGCCCAGCAACTCCATGGGCTCGCCATTCTGTTTGGCTTTAAAAAGAGTTAGCAAAAGCTTTTCAGAAATTAGCTTTTGCCTAAGAAGTTCCCGAGCTTCATTGTCAGAAATACTTGGCCAAGAACCATCGTATCCTGCGAACCCGAAGCCCTCTCGATCCTCTCCTGAAGAAATTTCTTCACTCGGGAACAATCCTCCGAATTCGCTTGTGCCCGTTTTCGGTGCCCCTTTAATTTTTACGCTATATTCGCCTGCTGCCTTACGGTAGAGATCCAGAAAACGAGAAATTTCCGCATTCACATCATCGGATGCCTTCTTTTCGACACCTGCAAAGACATCATCTCTTCCCAAAATCTCCCTCCATTTCTTGAGTTCACGAGCTCGTTCAGCCAAAAGGTTTTTATTGTCCCCTCGAGCCAAGTTCAGGTTGGCCTCGATCCATCCAAACCCCGCTCCGTCATCAATTTCTTTAGCCAAATTTCGGTCGAGTGCCTCTATGTCTCCCAAAACCTCATTCAAATCACTAGAATGGTTGCATGACAACAATAACAAAGATGCAAAAATTCCTCCTGCTAAAATAGCAAAGGATATAAAGTAAAGGTTTACCCTTAGGAAAGTTTTCATCAAGACATGAGAAGCGGAAAGTTTGACACTATAAGGAACGTTCCCCTTTCAATTCGATTTCGTAGTGAAAATAAGTATAGAAACGGTTGAAGAGGTCTCCTCTTCCTTCGGTTTCGAATTGCTTTTTTAAAATCTTTTCAGCGAAATCGCACCGCTCAAGGCTTTCCGTAAGAGCCTTTTGGTGGGCACTGTTGAGCTGAATTAAGTTTTCTCGGCGCGATTCGGTTTCCAAATCGCGGACAAGAAAGCGACCGTTAAGGACAAGCACGCGATTCGGTTTTAAGTTTTGGTTGTCAATCGCTCGCTGACGACCGGGCTTTTTGGTGCCTCGTGCTTCTCGTTGGACATAAAGTTCGTCAAGCCAAACCTCGCGGGCTTCATTAATTATCAATGCCTGCAAATCAGCCAACAACAGACGCCAATTGTCAGCCCCAGAGCTTACGGCTTGCAGCGACGAAAGTTCTTTGTCTATCGCTCTCGCAAAATGGTCAAGGGCAACCAAGCCCTCTTGCTTTTCTACCTGTTCTGAAACTTCCAGTTGTTTTTGGCGTAACTGTCCTTTTTTTTCGGCAAGCGTTTGTTTGGCTTGAGAAAACTCTGCCATCGTCCCAATAACAGACGGAAGCGGAACAAGCGAAAGAATAACTGCTGCTGCAGCCAACCACCAACGCTTTTTGCGGATGGTCATATTGGCCAGCTTGTCTTTGGGTAGCAAATTTATGCCACGATAGGATGATGTCTCTCCCACCGCAAAAACTCGACAAGCCTCTCCTACTACTTCGCTCAAAATAAATGGCAATTGTGGTAGTATTTCAGGGTCTATCTTAGGTCCTATTTTAACGGCACGCAAAGGATCAAAATAGTCTACCGCCAAAGCCTGTTTTTGACTTAAATATTCAGGAAGACCCGGCAGCAAGGAACCCTTTCCGCAGAGAAAAACTCTGGTCGGTGACTTGCCTTTCTTTAGGCGTTTGTAAGTAACAACGGAGCGAGTTACCTCTTGGCTCAAGCGAGCTTTGAATTGTTCGGCATTTTTCTCGAGAACCTGCACGGCGGGATCATCGGAAGAGAAAGCTACCTCGCCGGAAAAAAAAGATCGCTTTACTTGTTCCGCCTTTGCAAAAGGCACCCCTATGCTATCGGCGACATGCTGGGTTAGTGAGTTGCCACCAAGAGCAATATTGCGTATGAGAAAGCCCTCTGGATTTATGAAAAGAAGATTTGTGGACTTGGCCCCAATGTTAATTACAAGTGTCTCCTCGCCCCTCATTTCCAGCAGAGAAAGCCTTAGTGCATTGTAGTCGAGTATGGAGGCTGCGCTCAATTCGACGGGATTGAGACCCAACGCATCGACTTTTTCGCAAAAGGATTCCGCGATCGCAGGGCGAACGGCTATGGCAAGAACCTCCTGCTCCACCCCATCATCCTCAACGACCTGATAGTCCCAAATTAATTCGGCCAAAGGATATGGCATCTTTTGCTGCAACTCGAAGGCAACTATTTGTCGCTGTTTGCTCTCCTCTACACGAGGTGCTCGAATCGTTTTCGTAAGCAAAAGACTGCCTGGCAAAATGAAATGGGCCTCTCCCTTGCCAATTCCGTGGCCAACGAGTTTTTCAAGGCCATCGGCAAGTGCGTCAAGCCATAGACTTTCGTTGGAGTAGTCGTATTGCAGA
>JABHOU010000311.1 GCA_018695085.1 Opitutia bacterium
CCCGCAGTTCCGAGAATGCCCCAACGACAAATATTTTCGCTCATGGTGTAAAAAGTAATTTGGTGTGGGATAAAACTGCACGAATGTCGCAAAAGGACAACGGCGTCTAGCCAGAATATTTTAGCTTTTCAGAAGTTTGCCATCCGAAATGGACTTTAGGGTCTTATCATCCAACCACTCTTTCAATGCCCAGCGAAAGGTGATTACCCGATAATGATCGGCATCCTCGCCGAGGCTTGCATCGAAATCGGAATAAGCTGCCGTGAGAAGAGTCCCTTCATCGTCCAGCATTACGGTAGAGGGGTAACCGCAGTCAGTGGCCTCGTCGCCGAACTGATGAATGACCCAAGGCGGTCGCCAAGTTTTGCCATCGTCCTTGCTCAACCTAGCGCCGATTGCCATCAAGCCGCGATTTCTGATCCCATAAGTCATAAGTAGCAGACCATCTCCAATACGAATAAGGTCGGCCGGATGCTGCATGGGCAGGGTGAGCGGACCGACGTCGTTCCAAGTTTCACCCCCATCCTCGCTTTCGCAAAGCTTCACGTGATGGTCGACGTGCGTGCGAACTGCCGCCAACAACCGAGCGGGTTCGACCTCAAGAATAGTGGGCTCGTTGGAGTCGTCCTCCCCAAAAGTTGAAAAGTTTGGCCAAGTTTTCCCGTCGTCCTCAGAAAAGCCTATCCAAGTTTCACTCGGATTCCCCGATCCTTGGGAGCGATAGCAGGTGTAGGCCAACCGACCATCGGAAAGTTGGATCACCCGCCCGAAAGGTATGGCCCCGACACAGGGTTCGGGTATGGAAGGTTTTTCATCCACGTCCCAAGTTCGTCCGCCATCCGAAGAACGCGAGAGCCACTGTCCCGCAAAACCGGTGAACTCCTCGTCCTCGACGAAGAACCCACTGGAAAATGCAAGCAGGTCGCCGTTGGCCGCCAAGCCCACCGCAAGGTGCATCCTGTTACCTCCCTCGGGATGCGGAGCGACCACTCCGCGAGGCTTCCAATTCAAACCACCGTCATCACTCACGGCGCACACCAAGTCACCTTCCTCCAACCCGTGACTGGGAGCGTTGAAATAGACGCATATCACCTCACCGTTAGGCAACCTCGTCAAGTTCGGCCACCCGCAAGCCTCCTCGGCTACGACACTCATTTCCTTCATCTTTGCCATGATGCGAGGAATGACTTTACCAAAAGAACGTCAAACGATTTGGACCCATCTCGACCTTGACGCCCCTATGCAAAGTCCTCCAAATTCATTCCCATGAATCTTCATCGTCGCCAATTTCTCAAGACTTCTGCCACGGGAGCCCTTGCCGCGGGTTTCGCTCCCGGCCTCTCCGCCAAGGCGGGCCGCAAATACAGGACCGCCCTTATCGGATCGGGTTGGTGGGGCATGAACGTACTCAAGGAAGCTATGGCCGCCGGCAGCGCCAAGGTCGTCGGTCTTTGCGACGTGGACGAGGAAGCCATCGACGTCTCCGCCGAAAAGGTGGAACGCCTCTCAGGCGATTCACCAAAAGGATACAAGGACTACCGCGAGCTACTGGCCAAGGAAAAGCCCGAAGTCGTCATCATCGCCACTCCCGATCACTGGCATGCCCTACCCTTCATCGCAGCCTGCGAGGCCGGCGCCCACGTCTTCGTGGAAAAACCCACGGGACACACCATCGCCGAAAGCCAAGCCATGGTAAAGGCAGCCCAGGCCGCGGGGATCACCGCCCAGGTGGGGCTTCATCGCCGCATCGGCCCACACCATGTCTCGGGCATGAAATTTCTAAAGAGCGGCGCCGTTGGCGACATAGGCATGGTCCGCCTCTTCGTGGCCGGAGGCGGCGGCAAGGAAACTCCGGCTCGCAATCAGGATCCCTCCGACGGTCTCGACTGGAACCTCTACTGCGGTCCGGCCCCCCTACGTCCATTCAACACTCGCATTCATCCCGGAGGCTGGCGCAACTTCCTCGACTTCGCCAACGGCACCCTCGGTGACTGGGGCGTGCACTGGCTCGACCAAGTCCTCTGGTGGACCGAGGAAAAAGCCCCCAAGTACGTTCACTCCACGGGCGGCAGACCCGTACGAGGCGAAGCCGTACTCAACGACAAGTTCCAGACTACCGACGCGCCCGACACTCAAGTCGCCACCTACCAATTCGAGTCCTTCACCGCCACTTGGGAACACCGGAAATACGCCAGGAACAACTCCGAGAAGCACGCCATCGGGGCCTACTTTTACGGTACCAAGGGTGTATTCCACATGGGCTGGCGGGATGGTTGGACCTTTCATCCCACCGACTCCAAGAAAAAGACCATCCACGAGGATCACCAACTGCAGGAACCCGACGGCCACAACCTCACTCTCCTCTGGGCGGACTTCCTCCGGGCCATCGAGACCAAGTCCGAACCCGTCTGCGGGATCGAACCCTCCCACCGCTCATCCGTCCTCCCCATGCTCGGCATGCTTTCCTACAAGCTAGGAAGAGGCGTGGCTTGGGACGGCGACAAGGAAACCATCCCCAACGATCCCAAAGCTCAAAAACTACTTCG
>JABHOU010000389.1 GCA_018695085.1 Opitutia bacterium
AAATATTTGCGATTACTGTGGTTTCAGCCTCACTAACGCCGTGCCTCGAAAGACTTTGTCTACGAGTGAGATCATCGCCGAGGCTTCCGTTCTTAGCAAACAAGGTTTCGAGCATGTGCTGCTTGTTACGGGTGAAGCTCCAAGAAAGGTAAATCTTCAATACTTTCGTGATGCTCTGGGTGCTCTTCGCCCCCATTTTGCAAACTTGTCGATGGAGGTTCAACCTCTCGAGCAACCCGAATACGAGTCACTTGCTTCCGAGGGGTTGCATTCTGTTTTGGTTTATCAGGAAACTTACCATCGAGAAAGCTATCACAGCCACCATCCCAAGGGCAAGAAGAGCAATATGATGTGGCGTTTGGAAACTCCTGACCGTTTGGGTTTGGCGGGTATAAAGAAGATTGGTATTGGTTGCCTTTACGGTCTCACAGAGGATTGGAGGACCGATGCCTTTTTTGCCGCTCTTCATCTCGACTATCTCGAACGCACGTATTGGCGCTCCAGTTATTCCATGTCCTTCCCTCGGATGCGTCCTCATGAAGGAGATCTTCCTCCTGATGTGAACATTTCGGATCGCGACGTCGTCCAGCTTCTTTGTGCCTATCGTATTTTTAATCATGAGTTGGAACTTACGCTCTCGACTCGAGAGAGTCCTATTTTTCGTGACCATGCCATCAAGTTGGGAGTCACTACTATGAGCGCCGGATCTCGTACTGAGCCAGGAGGATATGCGAGCAAGGACGCACATGAGACTCTCGAACAATTTTCAATCTCCGATGATCGCTCTCCTGCAGAGATTGCCCGGATGCTTGTCTCCGCCGGTTACGAGCCTGTGTGGAAGGACTGGGACGCTTCCTATGATTGCCACTCGGCTAAGGATCTTCAAACTGGTGTGACACTCGACGATCAACCTCTCGAACTAGTCGTCTGAGTTTGGCTTATGCTAAGTCCCGAAGAACTCTGCCATTATCAACGGCACATATCTCTTCCCGAAATGGGGAAGGTGGGACAGGAGCGCTTGAAGGCGGGTTCCGTTCTTGTTGTAGGAGCCGGAGGTCTCGGCTGTCCGGCTCTACAGTATCTCACCGCCGCTGGCGTAGGCCGTATCGGTATTTGTGATTTTGATCACGTCGAGATTTCCAACCTGCAGCGACAAGTGCTATTCGGTTATTCCCAAATTGATCAACCAAAGGCCGAGGCAGCTATCGAGCGTTTGTCCGATCTCAATCCCCATGTCGTTATTAAGCCTCATGTGGAGCGCTTTTCCCCTGATAATGCCGCACGTCTCCTTTCCGACTATGACTTGGTGCTTGATGGTACTGATAACTTTCCCACTCGTTATTTGGTGAATGATGCCTGCGTAAAGTTTGGGAAACCCCTCTGCTTTGGATCAATTTTTAAATTCGAGGGCCAAGTCAGCGTCTTCAACTACAAAGGTGGACCGACCTATCGTTGCCTGTTCCCCAAAAGTCCCAATCCCAAGGATGTTCCAAATTGCGCTGAAATCGGTGTGGTTGGAGTGCTCCCGGGGATTATTGGCAGTCTTCAAGCATTGGAAGCAATTAAGATTCTTTCCGGAGTTGGAGACGTTTTGTCTGGCAAGCTCTTGTTGTTTGACGCCCTTACCATGCGTAACAATATCGTGAACTTTAATCTCAATCCCGCCAATCGAAGCGTTGATGAGCTAAGGGAAATCGATTTTTCATGCGAAGCGCCTCAAGATTCTTCCGATGAGGAAATTCGGCAAGTTTCTCCTGATGAATTGCGTTCCCGTCTAGCAGGTGAATCGTCTCCTCTTCTTCTCGATGTGCGAGAGCCTTGGGAGATGGAGATCTGTCGGATCGAAGGTTCAATTTCTCTTCCTCTTAGTCATTTGCGCCAACCCCCACCCGTGAATCTTCCTCCCGAGTTGTCATCCGATGGAACCGTCGTGATTTACTGCAAGGCAGGAGTTCGCAGTATGATGGCTTGTGACATCCTTCGTCAAAGCTACGGCATGGCAAAGGTCGAAAATTTGGTCGGTGGTATTGATCTATGGTCCGAAGAGGTGGATCCGGATATGCCTCGTTATTGAGATCTTTTGATGCCCACCGTCTTAATTGTCGCCGGTTTCGACAGTTCCTGTGGAGCCGGGCTTTCGGCCGACTTGGAAGTAGTTCGTGCTATGGGATGCCAGCCCTTGCTTGCGGTTACTGCAGTTACCGCCCAGACCGACCAGAAATTTCTGTCTTCCCAGCCAGTTGCCTCTTCCGTTTTCCTAGATCAATTGGAAGCCGCTTGGGATCATTCTGATGGCCATCTATCTGCTGTGAAAATCGGGATGTTGCCCAATGAATCAATCGTCGAGACATTGGCCGAATTTCTCCAACAAAAGAATTGTCCCAACATCGTTCTGGATCCGCTCCTTAAATCCACTTCGGGCGGACACTTGGCAGACGAATCAAGCGTTTCGAAAAGAAGTCGTAGCCTTTTCCCTTTGGCCACCCTTGTCACACCGAACATACCCGAAGCTTGCAGCCTAACGGGGCTTTGCTGCCTATCGACGCATGATCTGCACGCCCTCGCCAATGCGATTATTGGTCTTGGTCCTGCCGCCGTACTTGTTAAAGGCGGACACCTTGAGGGTAGCGAATGCATGGATTATTTGCTGGAAAAAGGAGTGTCGAAGGGGCAAGAGTTTCGCCAAGTGCGATTGTCCATGCCTTCCATTCGTGGAACGGGTTGCAGGTTGGCATCCGGCATCGCTGCAAGACTTGCTCTTGGAGATGATCTTGAGGATGCAGTGGAAAATGCGCGTAGTTACCTTTTTACTTATTTCGAGAAGCGATGTAGTTCGTGAATGCCGCCGCCGATATGACGGGAGCAACAAAGTTGAGAACTGGCACTAGAAAAAGAGCAGCAGTAGCGGTGCCGAATATCGTTCGCTTTAGGGGATCTAGGCGGCTTTCCGTCTGAAAGCGAATGGCGATGATATCCTCGTACTCCTTTCCGAATAGATAACCGTTGGCGATCAATTGAACGATGAGTCCGAGTGGGGGTAGAAACCATCCGATCAGAACTATGGGCAGGATGAGAGCGTTTACTGAAAGCGAAAGGGTCAGGAATTGGGCAGACGCCCAACTTGACTTGGAAAAGGGTGGGGGTGCGCCTAGTTGAATTGTAGGGTGGTTTTTATCTCGGGTCGCCGTAACTACATCGTCAAGGAATAGCCCTAGAAAAGCAGTCTGAACCGAACCAAAGGCAAAGAAAATTATGACGAAAATTATGAGAATCCCGAGAACTCTTAGGCTCCATTCGATAGTGTTCATCAACCAACTGTCGCCTCCTTCCAACCATGTTAGGAAAGCTTGGTTTAACCATTCGAAGCCTAGGTAGATCAAAGGGAGAGCAATCAGTGTGGCAAGTAGTGACAACCCCAATGAGTAGAGCAGTGGTTTAAGGAAGCGCTTGTCGTTCAACTGTCCGAAGGCCATGGTGATACTGGTGATCATTACTCTAGGAGAAGCCTTGCTATTGCTACTGGCAAGAGGGTTTTTCTGGAATTATTCAGCAAAAACTCTTTTTCTCGTGGACAAGTGGAATGATCTGGTTCAAGAGTTTTATCCCGTGGAGGGTCTT
>JABHOU010000070.1 GCA_018695085.1 Opitutia bacterium
GCGGATTGCCATGCGGAGAATGTTTGATTCCAAGCTTGGCGACGAGTGATTTGCCTTTCCTTGTGCTCGGCAAAGTAGGCCCGAACTTCGTCCGACACGAAGAAAGTTTCCTCGGGCAAGCCCAATCCTTGACGAGCGGTCTCGGCAAACTTGGCCCCACCTTCCCCATGTCCGGCCGAGGTACCCTCGACTTCGGGGATTCCCTTGCCAATGACGGTCTTGATCTCGATGAAGGTTGGTTTACCATTTGTGTTGGCCCGAGCGCGAGCAAGGGCATCGGCAATAGCTTGCATGTCATGCCCGTCTTCCAAGCGCTCAACCTCAAAACCATATGCAGCGAAGCGATCCAGCACGCTTTCACTCTGAGTTGCTGAAGCCATCGCGTCCAAGGTGACGTCATTTGAATCGTAAAGCAGGACAAGGTTGTCGAGGCCAACGTGCGCGGCCAAGGACGCAGCCTCTGCGGCAACTCCTTCCTGAAGGCAACCATCTCCCGCCAAGCATACGACTTGATGGTTAATGATTTCGTGCTCGGGGGTGTTGAAATGGGCGGCAGCCATCTTGCCGGCTATGGCCATTCCCACTGCATTGCCCAGCCCTTGACCAAGAGGACCCGTAGTCGATTCAACTCCCGGCGTTTCACCAAATTCCGGATGTCCCGGCGTCTTGCTGTGCAATTGGCGGAAGTTCTTGATTTCCTCGAGAGAAAGATCGAACCCAGCCAAATGGAGCCATCCATAGAGAAACATGCTGCCATGTCCCGCTGAAAGTACAAAGCGATCGCGATTGAGCCATGCCGCATCGGTGGGATCCACCTGAAGGTCGTGCCCGAAAAGAACGGCCCCGAGTTCAGCAGCCCCTAAAGGCAAGCCAAGGTGACCGGAACTGCATGCGTGAATAGCATCGATAGAAAGACCGCGAGCCTCTGAGGCGGCTTGCTTGAGGATATCTAATGGGAGGATTTTCATAAAGGGGAAGTGAATAAAACGCCTGTCACAAAAATGGCGAGCCTTAGATTCGAGAGTGGTGAAAATCTCCCGCAAAAAAGGATGAAAGTGGACTACTTGCTGAAAATAACGTCTTTGGCCGTAAGCTCGACTTCGTTCTCGCCGGGATTGACCTTCACTTCTTTCGACCAAATGGTGACGACGTCGGTCTCCAAGTCCTTGTCGACACCAATGAGAAAGTACTTCTCATCCGGAGAAAGACCTGCCACGGCGGCTTTGCCATAGGGATCAGTCCGGGTTCTGCGAACCTTGGCCTCGAGGAGAATTGATTTAACGCCCAAGGCAATTTCGGGATAGGCGGTTTTATCCTTTTCCGAACGGCCCCAAAGATCAACTAGGGTGGAAACTTCGGCGGCAACCGCATCTTGCAGTTTGAGCTGACTCAACAATTCCTGAACGTTCCTGGTGGTTACGTAAAATTCCGAAGCTTGCGCGGGACGAACACCACCGCCTGGCAAATTAACGTTCGCACTCAGCTTTAGGATGGAACCCAGAGGAGACGCGGAGCGGCCTTCAGCTTTAAAACCGAGATCCGAGAGTGTACGCTCGGCAGTAGGAGGGAGGTTGTCTTGGGAACGGAAGGCACTACCACGAAGATTGGGCAGCAGGGGTCTCGTAGGCGGCTCGGGAACCAAAACATCCGAAAGCTTAGGGGAAGGAACGGCTTGTACTAGACGCTTGATCTCCGATGGTTTTGTCGAAAGTTTTTCCAGAAGGTTTGCCAACTCTTCGGCCTGCTCGTGCAAAGTCACGTCATCTTCATCGAGAAAGGCGGCCAATTGATCGTCTCCGGGACGAGCCACCTTTGGGGTAACTGTCCCAAGAAGTTGCTGTTCTATTTTCCGCACCCGCTCAGCAAGCTCTGAACTCGGTGACGTCGTAGCAACGGAAGCAGATGGCATTTTCTTGATGCTTTCGAGATCAACGATTCCGAAAACTTTTGGCAATTTCCGAGGAAACTTTCCGGCGAGGGATGGGTTGCTTCGCAAGCTTCGGAGGGAAATAAAAGATGAATCACCAGCATCAATACGCGCAAAAGGATCAAAAGGAACCGGGAATAACAAAGGAGCACGAAAGGAACGCTGACGATAGTCCCGAATGGTGGGACCGTCCAAATCATCCATTCGCAAAGGCCATTCAAGGGCGGAATTATCTATAAACTCACCCGTTGAATGTTGAGCTGAGAGCGAATTCTTAGCAAATAACAAGGCACCTAAACACCAAAATGAAGAGACGAATTGATGAACCTTAATTGAAGCGATAGGCATAGTCTATAATAACAAGGGGTAATTTTATTGGAGATTATGCAAAGCTTTTCTTCTTGCCAATGGAAAAAAGTTCCGTTTCTGGTAATGAAAATCGCATAAACTCCAATTAACGTGAAACCGACATTAGTAGATCTTGCGTTTCAGGAAAAGTTGCGAAACTGCCCTTGAAACAGCTCTAACATATTAATTTCTTCAATGAGAAGACCCTGCACATTGCTGAATCGTTTATTCACTGCTGAATAATAACATCTCTGGTTTAACAAAGAATTTTTCCATGGTGGTTTTTCGCTCGGTACAAGTGAAAGTTAAACAAAACTAACATCCGGCATCGCAAATAAGAGATCCGAAAACCTTTAAGACACACTAACAAATCATGTCAGAATCAACACAACATCCCAAACCAATGATAGAGGCAAAGGGTCTCTGCAAGTACTACGGCGACTTCATTGCAGTCGAAGACTTGAACTTTGCAATAAATGAAGGCGAAGTAGTAGCTTTTCTCGGGCCCAATGGAGCCGGAAAGAGCACCACGATGAAAATGCTCACGGGCTTTCTAGCACCTTCAGCGGGCACCTCTCGCATTTGCGGTTTGGAAGTTTCCGAAAATCGAGCAGAGGTCGCCAATCGAATCGGTTATCTCCCCGAAAACGGTCCCCTGTACGAGGAAATGACTCCTGTAGATTTGCTAAATTTCTTTGGAGATGCTCGCGGCATGGACAAAAACCTGAAGGCAAGCCGCATCGAAAAAGTGATCGACCAATGTGCCCTCCAAACCGTCGTCACCAAACCTATTTCTAAATTATCCCGGGGATTTCGCCAGCGAGTAGGCATGGCTAACGTACTCCTCCACGAACCTGACGTGCTTATCATGGACGAACCGACCGCGGGTCTTGATCCCAACCAGGTATTAGAGGTCAGGAAGACGATTAAGGGTTTGGGTAAGACGATTTTGCTGTCCACTCACATTCTTCAAGAAGTCAGAAATGTAGCGGACCGAATCCTTCTCATTAATCAAGGAAGGCTTGTATTTTCAGGAACTCCCGACGACCTGAAAGAAGAATCTTCGCTCGACGACTGGTTCAATCGAGAAACCAAAGCCGCCTGAATTTCATCCCTTGAATTCTCTTACAATATAAAATTTTAATATTTCCTATGAACTTCAATGCAGTACTAGCAGTGTTCAAACGCAACCTCGCCTCCTACTTTGGCAGTCCTAGTGGTTACGTATTTATTTGTGCATTCCTCCTCGCAAGTGGATTGGCCGCTTTCTGGCCTCAGGAATTCTTTGATTCCAATCTCGCGAACCTCGATCAATTAAACAGGTTTTTGCCTCTTATCTTTCTTGGCTTCATTCCCGCCATCACTATGAGCGTTTGGGCGGACGAGCGACGACAAGGAACGGATGAACTCCTGCTGACGTTGCCGGGTAGCGATCTCGACGTAGTGATTGGGAAATACCTTGGTGCAGTCGCTATTTTCACCGTCTCCCTCTTCTTTTCACTTCTCGCCAACATTTACGTACTTAGCGACTTGGGATCCCCCGACCTCGGTCTGCTTTTCTCGACGTATGTCGGTTACTGGTTCGTAGGCTTGTCAATGTTGGGCATAGGCATGGTCGCATCTTTTCTTACTTCTAATCTAACAGTAGCCTTCATACTCGGGGTTGCATTCAACACACCCATCGCTCTCCTCGGGGACTGGCAGTGGGGAATCTCAGAAAACTTTCTCGATTTCAGTCGTGGAATCATAAGCATCTCCAGCATGGCCTTCTTCTTCGGTCTAGCATGCTCCATGCTTTATCTTTGCTCCGTCCTCATCGGACGCAGGCACTGGGCAGGGGGACCCTCGGGAACTCCCCGAGCCCTTCACCATGGCGTTCGAACTCTGGCCACTTTAATAGCCGCCCTTTCGATTACGATGTTCTTCCGAAACAACGACTTCATTCGCTTGGATGCGACTGCGGAAAAACTCAGTACGCTTTCCGATGGTAGTCTCGCCTTGATCGATTCCATCGAAAAAGAAAACGGTGCGATCGAGATCGAAGCTTTTGTAAGCCCGGCGGACGCAATGCCTGAATCCTATGTGCAGACCAGAATCAATTTGCTCAGCACATTGCGGGAATTGGAACGAGACAGCCAAAACCTTACAGTGAATGTATATACCATCGATGCGGAAGACAATGCTTCACTGACTGCAGAGAAATACGGGGTCATCAACTTGAACGGGAATAGCCCTCCCCTTTCTGTTCAAGAACAAGGTCGCTGGACGACTTGGAACAAAGATCTGTATCTTGGTTTGGTCGTCAAAGGAAATGCCGGCCAACAAACGATTCCATTCTTTTACAAAGGTCTACCCGTCGAATATGAGATCATGAGAACAATCATGGCGGCAAGTGGTTCTTCGGTAAAAAAGCGCATTGGAATCTTCAAAACCGATGCTCCTATGATGGGTGCCGCAGGAATGGGCATGATGGGCATTCCGATGGGAGGCGGATCCCCACCTTGGCAATTCGTAACCGAGTTGAGAAAGCAGTACGATGTGCAGGAAGTCACCGGAGGCCCGATCAACAAAGGCGACTACGACGCACTTGTGGTCGTTCAACCATCCACACTCGATGAGGAAAAGCTCGGCGACCTAATTGCCGCAATCAAGGCGGGCGTACCCACAGCAGTATTTGAAGACCCCCTCCCCTTGATCCATGGTGGTTTCCCCGGCACTTACGAACCACGACGAAGCAATCAGCAAGGCGGCGGACCCGGGCAACCTCCCCCGCCCGCGCCCAGCAAGGGAGATATATCCAAACTGTGGAGCCTACTTGGCGTTCATTTCAACGTAGCCCCGAAAGATCGCTTGGCAGGGATAAGGCGAGAATTGGGAATTCTTCGGGCGACCGCCAATCAGACTCTCGCTCCCTTGAGAGGACGTTTCCCAGAAGTCGGCGGATTTTTCAGCAAGCTTGGCGAACTGGATGCCAAGGCCGCCGAATTCGAGGCTCGGGTCAAGGCAAACTCCCCTCTAGCTCAAAGCGATTGGGATAGCCTCAAATTGGAAGACCTTCGAGAAACAGTACGAAAATTGGATTACAACCACCCCATTCGCCAAGGAGTCGAACAAAGACTGATTGCTCCCGTTGAGGAACGGCTCAAGGGATTGGAAAAGCGAGTATTGAGGGATTCCTACAACCCATTTCCTAAGATTGAACGAAATGAAGAACAGTTCCCCAGTGAATTCATCTACGTCGGTGGAACGGAAAATTCCTTCGGCGATACCGAAGTGACCTCAGAGCTCCAATATCTTCTATTCACTTGTCCGGGTTCGCTTCATGATTCGGGCGCCAAGGGGTTGAAATTCACACCCATGCTCAGAACTCGAGGACCAGTTGACGATAAAAGTAAGGGTACGGGAGCCACCAGCCTCGACAACTTTTGGACCGGTGGAGTTTTCGGATCTCCCCGACGATTCAATCCGGCTCGAACCCTATATCAGGGAAATGGGACTTCCCAAGTAATCGGCGCCTTCATCAGCGGACAAGTCCGAGATGGAAACTCCACAAATGAGCTCAATCTTTCTTTAGTGGCAGATGCCGATGTTTTAGCCGACCCCTTCTACAATATCCGCAGTCGGGGACCGGAATCCGACTTCCCGCTCGACGTGGACAATGTTACCTTCGCACTCAATATCGTGGACAAGCTTGCAGGAGAAACAAAATTTCTCGACATCCGAAATCGTCGTCGGCTTCACCGCACTCTGGAGGAATTCGAGAAAAGCATAGAAGAAGCGCGCGAAGAGGAATCGAATGCTACTGAAGAAGCCAATGAGTCGATGAAGATCCTTATGGCGGAGGAAAATAAGAAATTGAACCAAGCTCTCGCAGAGGTCCAGACGCGTCAAGGCGCCATGACGCAAGGACAATTCATGCAAGTACTGCAAACTGAGGCCGCCAAGCTACAAAAAAACTTAGGCAG
The DNA here is from genome assembly GCA_018695085.1 of Opitutia bacterium. Taxonomy (GTDB): domain Bacteria; phylum Verrucomicrobiota; class Verrucomicrobiia; order Opitutales; family Seribacteraceae. The sequence continues at coordinate 6,241 of JABHOU010000070.1, forward strand.
AAAGGAACGCGAACTTAAAAAAGAGACCGACAAAAAAATAAAAAGTGCCCAAAGAAAACGAGATCGGAAGATAAAGAATAAGCAAGACACCATCAAAAGCTTATCGGTTTTTCTTCCACCGATCCCCTTGTTGTTAATCGCAATCGCCGTTTTTGTCAGAAAACGAGCAGCTGAGATTCAAGGAGCTCATTCAAATCGCGTTCGCAAGTAACGCGTAAACTCTATTTCGCACAAACCGAAAACTTTTACTTCAGCCATGAACGACAACACTAAAACCTTAGCTTTCCTTGGTGCAGCAGGAGCTGCAATCGCACTTGCTTGGACATCCATGCCGCAGGGCCGCGAAGCATCGGCCTCGGGCAACAAAATGGGCCAAGCCCTTTTCGATCAAGTCGACGGAACTGCCGCAACCGCGATTAACATAACCGAAGTTGACCAAGAACTCCAAGAATCGAAGTCCATAGAGGTCGCCCAAACCGACAAGGGATGGTTCATCAAGCGAACGGGGAAGGCCGACTACCCCGCCGACGCAGACAATCAGTTACAGGGTGTATCGACCGTACTTCTGGACATAAGGATTCACGACGTAGCCGGCGAGGGAAGTGGAGAACACGCAAAGTTCGGCGTACTGGATCCCAATGTCGCTAATCCTCAAGATGCTGGAATCGGCAAGTACATGGCTCTCAAGAATTCTTCGGGTTCCAGTCTGGCAGAACTGATTATCGGCAATGAAGTCAAAGACGTTGCCGGCCTTCGCTATGTCCGTAAACCCGGAGAAAACACTGTCTACATGGCAGAACTGGAAAACGTGAACAACGTCTCCACGAAATTCGTCGACTGGGTGGAGAAGGATTTTCTCGACTTGGACAAGTGGGACGTCAAGCGAGTGACCTTGGACAATTACGAAGTAGTCAAGGGTCGTATCAATCCAACAACTCCGCAAATTTTGGACTACAACAGTTCCGAATGGAAACTTTCGGGTTCCCCACTCGTTAATGGCGAAGAACTAGACAAGGAAAAACTCGATGCTCTCAAGGACGCTTTAGACGACCTTGAAATCATCGATGTCGAAAGCAAGCCCGCCATGCTTGCAAGCAGTTTGCGAAAGGGCAACGAATTCGTTGACGTCAACAACGCTCAAGCTTTGCAAGCCACAGCTTCTTCCCTTCAGCAGAAAGGTTTTTATCCCGCCAACGAACTTGACTCTGCCGGCAAGCCCAAAGCTTATCCGAATGGCAAGCCCATGCTAAAAGTCGTTTCGGAGAAAGGTGAAATTCGAGTGGGTATGAAAGACGCCGTCGAATACGTTCTACGTTTCGGCGAAACCTACCGGGGTCCCGAGGACGATGAAAACGCTACCGGAGACAGCCGATACATCTACGCCTATGCCCGCGTCAATGAATCCTTACTCGATCCTCCCGAGTTGGAGGCAGTGCCCTCCCCCCTTCCCGAAAAGCCTGCTACCGAGGTGAAACCCGGAACCCCATTGAATGAAACCAATGCAACCGTTCTCCCCCCGCCTTCGGATGAAAAGAAAAAAGGCGACGAGGGCGACAAAGGCAAAGACGGCGAAAAGGGTGACTCCGCTGCATCTACTCCCCCTCCACCTCCGGGACCTCCGCCAAATATAAAGCCTCCGTCCACTCCTCCAAGCGCTCCACCTCCACCTCCTCCCGCCCAGCAACCTTCTCAGCCAAGTACGGAAATCAACGGCACCTCGGCAGCGAGTCCGATTGCAACCGATCCCAATGCTGAATACGCCAAAATGCGAGCCCAGCGAGAAGCCGACATTGCCCGTGTAAAAGCCGAAAACGCCCGCAAGCAAAAGGAATATACTGACAAGGTGACCAAAGCTCAAGCGAGAGTCAAAGAATTGAACGAGAAGCTTGCAGGATGGTATTATGTTATTTCCAACGACGTTTACGAAAAGATCCGCCTCGAGCGTACCGATTTCGTAAAAGCCAAGGAGAAAGAAGAAGGAGACACCGCCAAACCCACAGAAGTGGCCGCCTCCCATGTTCTTGTGGCCTATAAGGGTGCATCCAGGGCCGACCCTTCCATTACCCGCTCAAAGGAAGAAGCCAAGACCCGTGCCGATTCTCTTCGCAAGCAAATCGTAGACGAAGCCAAAGACTTCGCCAACGTTGCGAGCGAAAACTCTGACGGCCCTAGCAAGACCAAAGGCGGCGATCTAGGCAAGTTCACCTTCGAGACTATGGCCAAGGCATTCTCCGAAGCCGCCTTCGCCCTTGACGTCGGTGGAGTTTCCGAAGTGGTGGAAACACCGTTCGGGTTCCATATCATCAAGAGAACCGAATAACGATTCGAACATCGAAAAGCGGCTTGATTTAAAGAACCGCAAGCGAAGTTTAACGGAGGAGACCGAGAAAGGAGACTTTTTAGCCTTTCCGGTTTAACCCAAAGGCTTATTCTACCGACATATGGCTTTGCCTTTCCTTTCCAAAGACAAAAACCCGATTTTAGCTAGAATTCGGTCCGACGAGTCCACCCGTCTACGCCTTAAATACGATATTTATTATCATACTTTCGAAGGGCAGACGGGCACTCGCGTCCAACGCGAAGGTCGAGAGTACGTCATGCTTTCCAGCAACGACTACCTCGGACTCAACCGACATCCCCAAGTCCTGGAAGCGGGACGCAAGGCCTTGGAAAAATGGGGTTCAAGCACAACAGGAGCACGGTTAGCCAACGGAGGTCGCTCTTTTCACGTCGAATTGGAAAAAGAACTCGCGGCATTCCTTGGAAAAGAAGCCTGTCACGTCTACACTGCAGGCTACCTCGCCTGCTCTTCTGCGGTAGAAGGCTTCGCTCAACGGAACGATCTCATCTTTGCCGACAAAAACCTACATTCGTCGCTTTGGTCTGGGATTCACCTTTCGGGAGCCAGATGCGAACGATTTTCCCATAACAACCCTGAACATTTCTCTCAAATCATCACCGATGAGCCAGAGAAAATCCCAAAGATATTAGTTCTCGAAGGAGTCTACTCCATGGAAGGGCACGTCGCCAAGTTGCCGGCCTTCGTGGAAGTGGCAAAAAATTACAACGCATTCGTCGTTTTGGACGAAGCCCACAGTTTCGGCATATTGGGAGATAAAGGCAGGGGAACAGCCTCTCACTTTGGAATATCCGATGAAATCGACGTCCTCTGCGGAAGTTTCTCAAAGGCTCTCGCGAGCACGGGGGGATTCGTAGCCTCCACTCGCGAAAACATCGAATATCTCAGAAGTCACTCCAAGCAAACCATATTTTCAGCATCCCTTTCACCCAGTGCTACTGCTTGCGCCCGTGCCTCGCTAAAGATCATCCAGGAGGAACCCGAGCATCAGGAAAGACTGGAAAAAAACCTAAGCCGCTATCGTTCCATACTAGAGGAACTCGAGTTTGATACTTGGGAAAGCGAAACCCCTGCCATCCCCATTGTTCTGGGGGATAAGGAAAAAGTATATTTTTTTTGGAAAGCCCTACTGGAGAAAGGCGTATTCACGGTCATTTCCATCGCCCCCGGCGTCCCGCCAAACAAGGATCTCGTACGCACCGCCATTTCCGCCGCCCACACCGATGAAGATCTTGACCAAATCGCCGAGGCCCTCGCCTACGCTAAGTCTAAAATCTGAGAATTTCACTTTTTCAACCTCTTCAGGCGAAGAACCAGCAAGAGAGCCTCCAACAATTTCCCCGCATGGCATGACCATGGCCGCGTCAATCCTCGCCAGAGGTAAGTGCCGGCATGCAAAACCTGATCTCGAACGGCTTGATCCGAACGGACTTCATCTCCCCACCTTTCCAAGAGAATTTGGGCATTGCGATCATTGTGCGCCTTACGTCCTTCCGTAGCTCCCTTTACATGCAGGACCACACTGTCGTGAACGACAAAGTGCCGCAAGCCCTGCTTCTGCATTCGAAGGCATAGGTCCACGTCTTCACACCCGTTAAGGTAAACCTCGTCAAAACCTCCCAGCTCACGGAAGACCTCCCGACGACATGCGCAACAAGCCGCTGTAACGGCACTCCATTCTCGAACCTCGCCCTTAAAGGGACGATGCAAGAAACCTTGCCCGTAATGCCTTGGGTTACCTTGGGGGGCAAAGACAACTCCCATGTGGTCGTATCGTCCGTTACGGATCAATCTCTGCACGTTGCCCACCATTCCGACATTCTTTTTCTCTTTCAGTACGCTCAACATAGGAAGGAACCAATCACCCTCGACAAAGACGTCGTTGTTGAGAAAGCACAGGAATTCACCTCGAGCTTCTCGAGCGGCAAGGTTGTTGTTAATGGCAAAACCCTTGCGCTCCTCGTTGAACAATACCC
>JABHOU010000074.1 GCA_018695085.1 Opitutia bacterium
CTGGTACTCGTTGAGATCCCTGATCGCATCGAGTGTTTTTCTGCGTGCCTTGCGGCTCAGTCCCTTGGGGTCGGAAAGATAAAGGATCGGGTCCCCTCCGTCCGTGCGGCACTGCACACCTTGGTAGAGGGTAGGGAGGAAGCCCGAGCCCCAGAGGGACTTGCCTGCGCTGGGCGTCTTGCCGCCGGAGGCGAGGACTACGAAACCCGGTAGGTTTTCATTGGCGCTGCCCAGACCGTAGGTGACCCATGAGCCCATCGAGGGATAGCCCAGGAGGGAATTGCCCGTTTGGAGGAGGAGCTGGGCGGGGGAATGATTGAATTGTTCGGTGTGCATGGAGCGGATCATGCACACGTCATCGATCACCGAGCTTAGGCCGGGTAGGAGTTCGCTCACCCATTGTCCGCTCTGCCCATGTTTCTTGTAGTCAAAAACCGGACCCATCATCTTGGGGGTGCCCTTGATGAAGGCAAAGCGCTTGCCCTCCAGGTATTCCTTGGGGCAATCCTTGCCGTGAAACTTGGTCAGGGCGGGCTTGTTTTCGAAGAGGTCGATTTGCGACGGAGAACCCGCCATGTGGAGATAAATGATCGATTTGGCCTTGGCCGGGATCCGAAATCCTTTTTGCTTCGCCGCATAGCCGTTGTTGGACAAAAGATGGTTTAAGGCGATGGAGCCAAATCCCAGTCCGGCTTGTCCGAAAAAGTGACGCCGGGTGATCGCTTGGGTATTTTGCAGGTTTAAGGGGAGGTCCATAAAATCAAGGTTTCATAAGGGTTTCGTCCAAGTTGAGAAGCACACTGGCAAGGGCGACCAAAGAAGAATCTCCGTCCTTAAGGTTGGCTGCAGACAGGAAGTCGGATTGGTTGGAGATTTCCGGTTTCAGTTGATGGTAAAGTTCGTTCAGCCTCTTGAGCTCATCGGGGTTTGGTGGACGGGTCAGAATCCTCCGGAAGCCAAAGGTGATTTGTTGATCAAGCTTGTCGGAAGATTTTTGCATAAGGTTAGCCAATGCCCCAGCAGCTTCCAGGTAGGCTTCGTCATTTAAGGTAATGAGGGCTTGCAGGGGAGTGTTTGTACGAATCCTCCTGATTTGACAAACTTCGCCCGACCCAGCGTCGAAGGTGATCATTGCGGGATGTGGGCTGGTGCGCTTGAGGTAGGTGTAGAGTGCCCGTCGATACCGGTCCGGGCCGGTGGCGTTTTTCCATTTCTCTCCGCTGTAGGTAGATTTCCAAACGCCGGGTGGCTGTGGAGGCATCACTGACGGACCGCCGATTTTCCGGGTAAGCAATCCGGATGCGACTAGGGATTGATCGCGCACGACTTCTGCGGACAACCGGAATCTCGGACCCCTTCCGAGCAATCGATTGGTTGGATCCGCCGCAAGTGATTTGGAGCTAATTGATGAGCTCTGGCGATAAGTTCTGGAAAGAACGATTGTCCTGAGCAGTTTCTTGAAAGACCACCCGTTTTCCCGGTAATCGACGGCAAGCCAATCGAGGAGTTCGGGATGCGAAGGCATGAGGCCTTGGGATCCGAAGTCCTCCTCGGTTTCCACGAAACCTCTTCCGAACAAGCGGGCCCAAACCCGGTTGACCATGACCCTTGCGGTCAACGGATTGTCAGGCTCCATGAGCCAGCGGGAAACGCTCAAACGATCTGCTTGGGCGCTGTCAGGCAATTTGCCTAACAATTCGAGAACGCCTGGTGAGACCTTGTCCCCTTGATCGAGAAAGTTCCCACGGTTGTGTATGCGATTCGCCCGATGCCGGTTGGCAGGAAGTTCACGCATGACCGGGGTTTTGGAAACCCCATTTTTCAATTTGCTCAAGCCCTGCTTTACCGTGTTGAGCTGGGTATGAAGTTCACGGGTTTCCGGATATTCGACCTTTTCAAAAAGCCGGTCAATGCCACGCATGGGATTGAGTTCCGGGGTCAGCCACTTGGTCGGGTAAGTGCTAGCCGAAAGGCGGAATTTTTCAAAGAGCAGGCCTTGTCCGTATTCCTGTTCGAGCGTCACTTTAAGCTGACCACCCGAAACTGGTTTCACAAAATCGAAAACAGCGGCATGGGGTTGCGATGCCTTGGGGGAGAAGGCCCAGCCCGCGTTTGGTTTCCCGTCTATTGCCTTGGCTACTTCCCAGCCCCGTTGAGAAAAATCGGCTCTTGGATTTTTCAAAGAGAGGGAAACGGGTGGCTTGCCGACCTCGACCCATTCAACGGTCAACTCACGCAGGGCCACGTTTTTGTCCTGCCATTTGCCACCTTTCTTCTTGGGTAAGGCATCGATGCGGATTGCCCTGAGAGGTTTTCCTTCCGGAACCCCTAGAGTTAGAGTCCAGGTGTCCTTGTCGGGGTTTACCTTGTCCACACTCAGGGTTCCGTTTTTGGCCTGGCTGAGGGTGACCTTCCTTTTCGACTCCATCTTCAATAGCCTGAGCGGTGTCCAGAGTGGTTTTTTTTCAAGTTGCTTCTTCCACTTGGCCAGAGCTTCGGGAAACCCATCGGGCTTTGATTTGATCCGTTCTTTGAGGCTAGCAATCTCGTCTTCCAGTTCCTTCATCCCAGTGCTTTGATCTGCGGTTGGAAAGGGCATTACCGGGGTTACCCGGTCGGCATCCTCGGTTTGGTTGAAGATGGCATAGAAGGAGTAATAGTCCTCGATGCTTATCGGATCATACTTGTGGGAATGGCACTTGGCGCAACCCATCGTCAAACCCATCCAGACTTGGACGGTGGTATCAACCCGGTCCTTAACGGCTGCGACCCGGAATTCCTCGTCGTCGGTTCCGCCTTCGTCATTTTCCATAGTGTTTCGATGAAAGGCGGTCGCCAGCATCTGGTCGGCACTCGGCTCAGATAACAAGTCACCGGCCAGCTGTTCGATCGTGAACTGGTCGAATGGCATGTCCCGGTTGAAGGCATCGATTACCCAATCCCGGTACCGCCAGACGTCGCGGTGACGGTCTTTCTCATACCCTTTTGTGTCGGCAAACCGAGCCAAGTCTAACCACATGCGGGCCCAATGCTCGCCGTAGGCACTGGAAGCAAGCAAGCGGTCCACTACTTTTTCATATGTCTTTCCACTTTTGTCCCCAAGGAAGGCATCCGCCTCCTCGGGCGTGGGGGGCAAACCAGTTAAATCCAGTGACACCCGGCGAATCCAACGATACCCGTCGGCGTCTTGAGAAGGCGACATGCCATTCATTTCAAGGCGTTTGAGGACAAAGTTATCTAAAGGATGCCAAGGCCAGTCCTTTTGAACCAAGCTCGGCAGCGGAGCTTTCACGGGACGCTTGAATGACCAGTGCGTATCGTATTCGCCTCCCGCATTCACCCATTCCCTAAGCACTCGGCGATCCTCGGCAGTGAGTTCATGTCCACTGTCCGGTGGAGGCATCAGATCATCCGGATCATCGGTCTCGATCCGCAAGATCAATTCGCTATCGTCCGCCTTGCTCGGTTCAAGAGCTCGGTAACCCCCGAGGTCAAACAGAGCACCCTCCCTCGTGTCCAGACGTAGTTTAGCCTTGCGAGCCTTTTTGTCCGGACCATGACAAGAAAAACAATTGGCAGATAGAATAGGTCGTACGTCGCGGTTGAAGGAGATTTCCTCGGCAATACCCGAGGTGATGGCCTTAGGAAGGATCAGCGATAAAAACATGATGCGACACAGTTTCCGTAACGATCGAATACGATGCATCAAAGTGACGCTCTTCACTTCATGGATTTCATGTATCTGGGAAAATATGCCATATCCTTTCATCACCCAATATCCTACCATAACCGTTTGAGTTTGTCTTGCAAGAATGAGTCATTTGCTTGTATATATACAGCATGGGATATACAATGTTTAGAGATGATTTTTTCAGCCAATTGGCCTCAGCCGATCAGATTTTGAGACTTTTCGACCTATTGCCGGAAGTTTCTTTTTTCCTTAAGGATCGTGAATGCCGGTTCATCGGACTGAATCGTAGAGGTTGTGAATATTGCGGCGTTGCTCGTGAAGAAGAAGCCATCGGCAAGAACGATCACGATTTTTTCCCATCCGAAAGAGCCGATTATTATCGAGCGGATGATCTTGCCGTAATGAAAAGCGGTGAACCAATCATCAATCGGATCGAAGCGGCTCCTGAGCAAGCAGGTTCAACTCGACTGGTCATTACCGATAAAGTCCCCTTGCAAGACCGAAAAGGTATTGTCATCGGTTTGGCTGGTTTCTCTCGTCAAATTGATCGAATAAGTCGCCATTCAGGCACCGTTGATCAATTTTCCCGGATGATCGATCACATGCAGGAAAACTTCGGAGAACCAATAAACACCAAACTCCTAGCAAAAATGTCAGGTATGTCAGTGAGTCAGTTCGGAAGGCGCTTTCGGCGAGCCTTTGGCTCATCACCTCACCAATACCTTTTGCGGCTAAGAGTAAACGCGGCTGCTCGATTGCTCATTGAAACAAGTCAAACAATTGCCGCGATCGCACAAGATTGCGGATTTCACGATCATGCCCACTTGTGTAGACACTTTGGCAAGATCATGAACGTCACACCATCCACTTTTAGATCAAGGCAGAAGGAATATAAGAAAAGTTAAGCCTCGGGTCACTCCAAGGCACTTAGGCCAACAAGGCTTTCACCGCATGAGGTTTCCCCGATTAGGCGGAAATCCAGGGGAGGTCAGTAGTCCTTGCCCGCCCAACTGTTGAGGACCGAATGTTGCCAGTTTTTTAGAGAGTCCTTCATCTTAGTGACTCTGGTAAGTTCTTTTTCGCTTAAGTCGGTGGTTTCCATCGGATCTTTTTTCAAATCATACAATTCGTAGATGACTTTGTCCTTTTTTTCGATCCGGTGGAGTTTCCATGGCCACTCGTTCCAGGCGGCATGTCCCTCGAGATCGGTCATGTTGAACGTCGGGAATTCTTTTACGTTCTTGAGGATGCGTTCGGGATGGGGGTTCGGCTTGCCCGCTTTTTCCGCTTCCAATAGAGCCTTGATGATTCGGTCGCTCCAAGTGCCCTGTCCATTGCGGAAGCCATGCCAGAAACCCATGGGTGGCCTTGTCCGTTTTTTCCCTTCGAGGATAGGAAGAAGATCGATGCCGTCCAGGATGGGTTGCTTGGCCGGTTGAGCAACCCCGGCAACCGCGAGCAGGGTCGGGTACAGATCCGAGGTGAAGGCCGGTATGTCGATTTCCTTGGCGGAAAAACGTTCCGGCCACTCGAGTACGGCCGGTACGCGCAGACCGCCCTCGTAAATACTTCCCTTTTTCGCCCGTCCGCCGGAGGACTCGGTGACCAACCCTCCGTTGTCGCTACAGTACAAAAAGAGGGTGTTTTTCTCGATGCCCAGTTTGCACAGATGTGAGCGTAATCGCCCGACTTGCTGATCGAGCAGGGTGATCTCCCGAAAATATCCGGGCAGTTTTGTTTTCTGATTCTTGTAAAGGGTCGCGGCGTTCTTCATTCCTTGGGGAATCTCTGGATGAGGATTGTGCGGAGAGGGGAACCAAGTCACGGTGAACATAGGCTTGCCTCCATCCCTGTGCTTGCTCAGGAAAGCAAGGGTTGCATCCATCGAGATCACGGTTCCCGCCCCTTTGATTTGCAGGTATTTTCCATTGCGGCTGAGATAGGGATCGTTGTCGAAGAAGTTCAATCCCGAAAGCCATTCGTCGAATCCGGCCCCGCCTGGAGAAGTGGGGCTGTTCGGCTGGACCGAACCGATGTGCCACTTCCCGAAATGTCCCGTGACGTAACCGGCCTTGCCCAACTGCTCGGCTATGGTTTGCTCGTCCGGTCGCATGTAATGGCCATGATTGGGCACGTTGGTCCGAAAGGGATGCCTGCCCGTCATTACGCTGGCCCTAGTCGGTGAGCAGACAGGGGCACTTGCGTAGAAGCGGTTGAAGACAACCCCAGCCTTGGCCATCTTGTCGAGGTGCGGGGTCCGGACGAACGGGTGAGCGGTAAAGCCGCAATCTCCGTAGCCATGATCATCCGCCATGACGAGGACGATATGAGGCTGCTTGGCCTCAATGGGGAGGGAGAGACAGAAAAGAAAGGCTAGGATGCGAGGCAGCAAACTGTTCATAGTAAAACTCAAGCAATTAGTTTTTTCACCGCGTGGTGTTGCTCCACTCCGGTCAGACGGAAGTCGAGTCCCTGAAAACGGAAGGATAGACGGGTGTGGTCGATTCCCATGAGCTGAAGGATGGTGGCTTGCAAATCGTGCACGTGAACGGGATCCTCGGTCACATGAAAGCCGAGCTCATCGGTCTGACCTAGAGTGATGCCGGGCTTCATACCCCCTCCCGCCATCCACATGGTAAAGGCTTGAGGGTGATGATCACGGCCCTTGCTTCGTCCGAGTGCAGCGCTTGCCTCCACCATGGGCGTGCGGCCAAATTCACCGCCCCAGACAACGAGGGTGTCCTCTAGCATGCCAAGTCGCTTGAGGTCCTGAACGAGGGCGGCACTCCCCTGGTCAATCGTCTTGGCGTTCTTCTTAACGTTGCCCTCGACGTTGGAGTGAGCATCCCAACCGCTGTGGTAAAGTTGGATGAAACGAGAACCCCTCTCGGCCAAACGACGGGCTAACAAACAGTTGCTGGCGAAGTCGGACTTCCCTTTTTTTACGCCGTAGAGGTCGAGGGTCTCCTTGCTTTCCTTGGAGAAGTCCATCAACTCGGGTGCCCTGGCCTGCATGCGGTACGCCATTTCATAGGCCTCGATCCGGGCAGTGATTTCGGGATCACCCATTCTTTGATGAGTTCTCCGGTTCAGCTTGTTCAAGAGGTCGAGAGTTTGCCGCTGAGCGGTCCGGTCAATACCCTTGGGATTAGTCACGTGGAGGATCGGGTCGGCCCCTTCGCGGAAAGGAACTCCTTGATGCTCGGAAGGAAGGAAGCCTGATCCCCACATGGCGGATCCTCCGCTCAGGTTCCCCCCGCTTCTCATGACTACGAAGCCAGGTAGATCGTCGGCCTCGCTACCGATTCCATAGCTCAGCCAGGAACCCATGCTGGCCCGACCGGGAATACCGCTACCGGTGGTCATGAACAGCTGAGCGGGAGCATGGTTAAAATGATCGGTATGCATCGATTTGACGAAGGTAAGGTCGTCGGCGATCTTGGCCAAATGAGGGAGTCGATCGGATAGTACGGCACCCGATTGACCGTGCTTGGCAAATGGAAAACGTGGGCCCAAAACAGCTGCGTCCGGCTGGATGAAGGCATAGCGTTGACCCTTGATCACGGAGGGAGGAATGGGCTTGCCCTCCATTTCCTTGAGCTTGGGTTTGTCGTCGAAGAGCTCGAGTTGGCTGGGGGCCCCAGCCATAAAGAGATAGATCACCCGCTTGGCCTTGACGGGAAAGCGCATGAAGTCGGGCTTGCCGCTTGCCCCGAAGGATTCCTTGACCAGCAGGGATGCGAGGGCGATTTTGCCGACGCCAATTCCGCAATCCTGAAAAAAGTGACGGCGCGTGCGATGGAGAAGTGGAGGAACGTTCATGGCTTGGTTATGGCTTCGTCGA
>JABHOU010000238.1 GCA_018695085.1 Opitutia bacterium
ATTGATGTTCAACTCCTTGCTTAATTGATCTCTACCAGGCAAGGTTTCCGACCATCGCCCATTCAGCAAATCTTGGCGGATGCTGGCGGCTACTTGTTGAGTTATGGTCTGAAACGGCACATGCATATCCTGTCCCCAAAAGGGACAGGGATCAAGGAGGTTCTTAATTAGACCCTATATCTATTCTTTGCAAATTGATAAGAATGAAAGACATTCGCTCACATCCTATTGTCTTAGTCACGCTTTTCTCTGCGATTGTTTCGTTACAGGCAGAGGCTGCTTCCGATGCAGACTACAAGGAGAAAATTCTAGGCCAATGGAAGCAGGAGTTCGTCCAAGGGCCTGCGTCTATGAAAGGTTTGGAAACTTACAATAGGGACGGAACCTTGATTGGAGATGGTATGCTTAGCCTCCAGGGACAAAAAATACCCATTAAGCTTTCCGGAGTTTGGGAAATTAAAAACGGAACGCTGATCGCGACTGTAAAAAAGTCCAACGTTCCGCAAATGTTTCCTGTCGGTACCGTCTCGAAAGACAAGATTGTGGAAATCAACCAAACTGTCTACCGCTATAAAACCGAAGATGGAGAACTCGAACAGAAGACGAGAGTGCCGAACTCGGGGATCGTTACCGCCGAAACTTCAAAGAGTACCGATCACGCCATGCGGTTATGGACGGACAGTACGGGAAATTTTAAGATCGAGGCCACCTTGAAGGAATTAAAAAAAGGGCTTCCTTTGCAACCCTACCAAGCCGTTCTTCAAAAAAGCGACGGATCGCGTGTTCAAATTCCCCTCAATCGTTTGAGCGCAGCTGATCAGGATTACCTTCGCAGGTCTTCTTCAACCAATAAAGTTACCCCCAAAGAAAGCCCCAAGCCCATTGCGCCGGCAACGCCTGCGGCGCCCGAAATAATCAAAGCGACCTCAAACCCAAAGGAGCAAACTGCAATTATTGAGGAAGCGATTCTCAAGGCACTGAAGAAACCGGGAGGGAAAGTCACTGATGCGGATTGGATGAAGGTTACGAACATGAACTTGTCCTCCACCGAATTTTCTGACGCGGGACTTAAGGAACTGTCGAAAGCGGAGAATCTTACAGGCCTTTATGCGTCACGAACCCGGGTTACAAATGCAGGCATAAAAGAGTTGGCTGCCTTCAAGCACCTCCATACCCTCAATGCTTTCGATACCCAAATCAGTGATGCGGGTCTCAAAGAGCTAGCCGCGATGAAAAAGCTCAAAAGACTCTATTTGGGCAATACGAAAATTACCGATGCGGGCTTAAGGGAATTGGCCGCCTTGCCGCAACTCAATACCATCATCTTGGAAGGGTCCGAAATCACCGATGCGGGCCTCGATGAGTTGGCCAAGTTCGAGCAACTTATCATGGTCGGCGTGATGCGCACGAAAGTTACGAAAGCAGCGGTGGAAAAATTCAAGAAGGCACTGCCGAAGTGCCGTATCCATAGCAATTTCTGATGGTCAAAACCGCTGAAAGGAGAATCGTTGACGGTCACGATCGAGGGGAATCGGGAGTTCGTCGACGAGATCAAGTCACTTTTGAACAAGATTAAAAAAACCGCGCCTACGAAGGACTGAAAAAATGAAAATCGTATTGAAACCACTCATGACTGCGACTGCGGTCAGCGCGATGCTGGCGGTAGGGTGCGGGGAGGAAGAAGAAACTACGAAAGTCGTGGAGGATGATACGGCGACTTCGCAAGGTTCTGAGGAACCGTTACCTGTCCTCGCTTCCAATCCGGAACTGCCTAAGGATCGAGCTTATAGTGAAACCATCGGTCGAGGTATTGACCAATACTTCGGAAGCTATCGCTACCTCATTGAATATTCTTTCATCACCCTCTAAGTCATGCAGATTCACGTTAACAAGGACGGTCAGTCATACGGGCCCTTCACTTTAGAGCAGTTGCAGCAATATGTGCAACAAGGGCATTTCACGGCTCAGGACCATGCATTCTACGATGGATGCCAGGAGTGGGTCACCATCACCCAAGTCCCGGGCTTCGCCGCGGCGGGTCAAGCTGCCGCAGGGCAAACTCAAGCCCAACAGGATCCAGCTCAACAACCGGCTCGGGGGGCGCAAGCCCAAGCTCGGGCCCAGCAGGCTCAAGCCCAAGCCCAGCAGGCTCAAGCTCCCCAAGGACAGGCGGTTCAGCAGCAGGTTTCCGCAGATGCCGGCGTGGGTTCCGCGTCGAAGAAAAAGAAAATCATTCTCTGGTCCAGCATCGGTGGCGTGGCGGCGTTGCTCGTGGCTGGGCTGTTCCTTTGGGCCCCTTGGTCTGACGACGAGGATGAAAAGGACGACGACAAGCTCGCTGACCACACAGACGCAAAAACTTTCACCATAATCGACCTGTCCATGGAGATGTTGTGGGTGAAGCCGGGAACTTTCGAGATGGGTAGTCCGTCTTCCGAGAAGAATCGTGAGGACGACGAGACACTTCACACTGTGACTTTGACGCACGGTTTCCACCTCGGCAAGCACGAGGTGACACAGTCGCAATGGGAGAAGGTTATGGGAAGCAACCCGAGCAAATACAAGGGAGCGAACCGTCCTGTAGAGCAAGTGTCTTGGATGGACGTGACTTCTTTTTGCGCCAAGCTTACTGCTTCGGAGCGGGCGGCGGGGCGACTGCCCGCGGGGATGACGTACCAATTGCCGACGGAGGCTCAATGGGAGTATGCCTGCCGAGCGGGAACGAAGACGGCCTTCTCATTTGGCGATGGCCTAACCAGTGCTCCGGCGAATATTTCCGTTGGCCGCGGTGAGACAACGGACGTTGGGAAGTGTCCTCCGAACGGCTGGG
>JABHOU010000376.1 GCA_018695085.1 Opitutia bacterium
GGGCATCGCGATCCCCTGACCCTACTTCCAGGTGTTGTCGGCCAGAGGCTTGCCGTTGGTGGTGAGAATCTGGAAGTGGTGGAACCCCGCCTTCATGCCGGAATAGCGCCAGACCACCTTCTTGTCGCGGGTCACCTCGAAGAGTTTCACGCTGTTCCCTTTGGCGTGGTAGCTGGTGACCACGGTGTTGCCGTTGGGCAGGCGTTGGACGCCACAGGCGTCGTCGAAAAGTTTTTCGCCGATGTCTTTGTTGGTAACGCTCCAGACGATCTTTCCTGTACCGTCGATTTCGATGATACGATTGCCGTTTGTGCAACCGATCAAGGTGTTGCCGTCCTTCAGGCGAATGGCGGTGAAAGGCCAGTCGCGCTTTTCGCGACCACGGTCGTCCGTGGGGAAGGATTTCAGTACCCTGCCCGTTTTCGGTTCGTACTCCTTGACCGCGAAGTCGAGCAGATGGGGGGCAATGTAATTTCCATTCGGAAGAACTCGCAGCATTCGTGTTTGCATATGGGCGTTCTTCTTCTGGCAGGCGAGGGGAGTCGTTTGCAGGGTTTCTCCCTTTCGGTTGATGACTATCGCTCGCGGTTCGGGTCCGAGTTCAGAGACAAGGAACTTGTCGTCAGCAAGAGGTACGACGGTGCTGACTTCCTTTTGTCCGCCCTTGTACTCGAAGAGGAATTTCTTGGTCTTGCGATCGATCTCCACCACTCCGCCCGTTGGGAAACCCTTGGTCCCGTAGAGGGCCAGCAATACGTTGCCGTTTGGTAGTACCCAGCCATCGCTTGCCGGCAGGTCGATTCGCCATTCAATCTCACCGTCCTCACCGACGATTACGGTTTTATTGGCTTTGCCGACTCCGATGAAGGAATGGCGAATTTCTTCAGCATGCATCGAGCATGCAACAACTGCAATAAGGGCCATTGAGGCGAAAAGGGAGGAAAGAGGATTTCGGAATTTCATGTTGGAAGGGGAAGTGTTTTGGGTGAAAAATAACAGAATCCAATTCTCCTTCTTTTTGGCGAACCTTAAATTTCAAGCATTGAGTTTTCCCTTGCGTGTATCTCGCTTATATTGGATTCGATTACTTTAGGAATTCATGTTTAAGACGTATCATTGCCATTTGCCTTCAGGCCAATCCTCCTATGTCGCTTATTTCAGAGCGTCGAACTGGTGATCGTCAGGGAATTAGGCGTTTGAAGATGCGAATACTTCCGCTCATTTGGATTTCCGGAATACTGACGTCTATTGTCGCAGAGGCAAGTGAACCGGGCGAGGTGGTTTGGGGTTTCGAGACGGGTTCTCCCGTACGTTCATCACCATCCCTCGGAGAAGGCGGAACAGTGTACGTTGGATCAGTGGACAAGAAGGTCTATGCCTTGAATGGGGCAACGGGAGAGAAAAAGTGGGAGTTCGTTACTGGTGGCGAAGTGCTGTCCTCTCCTGCGATCGGGAGTGACGGTACCGTATACGTGGGATCGGTGGACAAGAAAGTCTATGCCCTGAATGGAGAATCTGGAATCAAGAAGTGGGAATTCCTGACTGAAGACAAAGTCTACTCATCTCCTGCGATTGGAAAGGACGGCAGCGTGATCGTAGGTTCTTTGGATGATCATCTTTACGCATTGGACGGAAGGACGGGAGACAAGAAGTGGACTGCTAAAATAGGAGACGTGGGTTCTTCTCCGAGCATCGGTTTGGACGGTACTGTCTATGTCGGATCTCTCAATACGAAGCTTTTTGCCTTGGATGGGAAAACAGGTGAGACAAAATGGGAATTCAAGACACAGGGGCGGATTGGTTCCTCACCCGCTATCGGTTTGGACGGTACGGTTTACTTCGGTTCCGTGGATGACAAAGTATACGCTCTGGACGGACAAACTGGTGTCAAAAAGTGGGAATTCAAGACGGGAGGAAACGTGGAAGGTTCTCCTGTCGTCGGAACGGGTAATGTCGTCTACGTAGGATCGGAGGACAAGAAGGTATACGCTCTGAATGGTCAGACAGGCGCTAAGTTTTGGCAGTTCGAGACGAAGGGCAAGGTGCGATCGTCTCCTGCGGTTGGTCGGGACGGCGTGGTGTACGTCGGATCGGAGGACAAGAGCTTTTATGCCTTGGATGGGCAGACGGGCGCTAAGAAATGGTCCGTGGTTATGGGAGGTAACGTCGAGTCGTCGCCTGCCATTGGTTCCGATGGAACGGTTTACGTCGGTTGTTGGGACAAGAAGCTATACGCTGTTCGCAGCAGTTCTCTTGGAGCGGCGGCGAGCGCTTGGCCTCAGTTTCGTCAAGGGTTGCTAAGGGTCGGAATTGTAGATCTTTCTCGTATTAAGTATCCCTTTCTCCATATCGGCGATTAAGCAGAGGCTGCACATTTCAAACTGGTTACGTATATCGAGCTTATCTGGGCATTAAATTGGAGCTAGTCGCGCACTTGTTTTTTCGGTTCATTGGATCGGTTGCTAAAAATGAGCCATCCCCTTGTTTCTTGTAGGTCATGTGGGATGTTCCTCCATGATGGATGGGTTGATTAGGATAGCTGGAATCCGGCGCATTTGGTTGGAATATCGACTTGGGGAATAAAATTTTGTCCCCTTTCCCTTCTGTTTGTTCAATTAAAGGTATGACCAAATTTGAATTCCATTCTCCTAGTTGTATTTGAAAACAAACGAACACAAAACCTTTGAAATTCTCGTGCGAGAAAATGCACGGATGCTGAATGCTTTTCTACGCTCCCGAATCAGGGAGCAAACAGTCGTGGATGATTTGTTTCAGGAAACCATGCTCGTTGCTTGGAAGCGTCTCCCCGATTTCGACTTGAATCGTCCTTTTGGACCTTGGTTGAGGGGGATAGCCCATCGGGTCACCCTGTCCCATTTTCGAAAGCAATCTCGTTTTCCGTTCTGCATGTCAGAGAAGATAAACATATTGATGGATGCTCATTTTGAGGCTATCAATTCTCAACCCGGTGACACTTGGGAAGAAAAAGTCGAAGCCTTGCACACCTGCATGGAAGCTCTTCCCGGAAAGTACAGGTCGGTAATCCGGAAAAAGTACTTTTCACAGGAGTCGATCAACTCGGTTAGCGAATGGGCCGGGATTTCTTTGGAGGCTTGTAAGAAGAGAATGCAAAGGGGGCGAGCCTTGCTCGCTCAGTGCCTGAAATCAAAAGGAACTTTGTTTGTGGAGACCAGAAAAGCGTGAAGAATTCCGATTTCGATCAAGTTTTCGAGTCTTGGTTAAACGATGATTGTTCCTCGAATGACCAATCTCTTCCTTCCGTACCTAAGGGTAGAGAAGGCGAGATCGCGGAAAGACTCGTGGTGCATGGTTTGCTTGTCGAGCAGTCGCAGAATATTGAATTCAACAAAGAGAGGCAAATAAGGGCCGCGCTTGATGCCGTGGATAGATGGGATGAGTCTCGGTCGGGAGAATCCCGCAAGTTACTTTTTCTTAACAAGTATGCTCCTTGGCTAGCTGCAGTTGCTGTTTGCTTGGTCGCCTTGCTCTTTGTGTCGCGTGGTGGCGGGGGGCAAGCTCTAGCCGACTCATTCGATAAAGTCATTTCTTCGAGCGAGAAACTTTCGCAAAGAAGATATGCCGTTTCCGTTTTGGAGGTTTATTTAGATTCGAGCAATGCCGCTAAAGGGCAACAGGAAGACCTGAACGGGGCGACCTTGATCGTGGGCGGACGAGACCGATATGTATTTATTCGCAAACTTACGAACGGATATCTTAGGACCAGTGGGTGTGACGGGGTGCAGAGTTGGGCTATGCGTGAAGACGGTCCGGTTCACGTGAGTTCTGACTTGAATCGTTTCTTGGGAAGTGTTCCGGGTCATCATCAATCGGCCTCGTTTGTGAATCTTCCGGTTTTTCTCCACGAAGTGAAAGACAAATATAACTTGCAAGTTATTGATCAGGATCCAGCAAACGGATCGCTTTTGGGGCTGCGATGCGAAAAGGAGTCCGTCTCGGTACGCGGGCCTAAGGTTATGGAATTGTGGGTCGATCAGGAAAGTTGGGTTATTCGTCGTTTGCTTCTACAGGGAATGCCCCGTGCCCGTGGAGGAGCCAAGGCGGTTGAATTGAATCTCGTTTCCGAATCGGCCTATTCCGAGAAATTCTTTTCTCACGATCATCATCATGAACCCGAGCGAGAAGTTCGCACTTCAAAAAAACAACAATGAAAACGATCCTCACCTTCTTTTCTGCCTTATTGCCTATTGCGCTTCTTGCATCACAACCAAACATCGTCTTCCTTCTTTCCGATGATCAAAGCTGGAGTGGCTTGTCCGTTGCCATGCATGATCAAGTACCCGAGTCCAAGGGCGACCTTTTTCATACCCCGAACCTTGAAAAGCTTGCTGCTCAGGGAATGCGATTTTCCGCTGCATATTCGCCTGCTTCCGTTTGTTCGCCGACTCGGGTGAGTCTGCAGACGGGAAAAAGCCCTGCTCGGATGCGTTGGACCAAGGCCGCCCCAACCATGAGAGCCGAGGATGGATTCAAGCTGATCCCCCCCGCAATCA
>JABHOU010000110.1 GCA_018695085.1 Opitutia bacterium
AAAACTGGATCCCAAGAAGAGCAACGATTACCAGAATTTCTCAAAGTTGATGGGCTGGTGCGAAAAAGCCACCAAGATGAGCGTTCGTACTAATGCCGACTCTCCGTCCCAAGTGGCCAATGCAATTGCTTTCGGGGCATCTGGGATTGGGCTCTGTCGTACCGAGCATATGTTTTTCGAGGGTAATCGGATCGACGCTATGCGCGAAATGATTTTGGCCGAGGAAGAAGATGCTCGCCGCAAGGCCCTAAAGAAGCTTTTGCCCTATCAGCGACGGGATTTTGCCGGAATTTTCAAGGCTCTCGAAGGTCGTCCGGCTACCATCCGTTTGCTCGATCCGCCTCTTCATGAGTTTCTCCCTCATGATGAATCTGCTCAGCGTGGTCTTGCCAAAAAACTTGGTGTTTCCTTAGCTTCGATAAAGAAGCGCGTAGAAGATCTTCACGAATTCAATCCTATGCTCGGTCACCGAGGCTGTCGTCTCGGCATTTCATACCCCGAGGTTACGGAAATGCAGGCTCGGGCCATTTTCGAAGCTGCCGTTCAAGTGCAATCTACTGGAATCGACGTCAGTCCTGAAATCATGGTTCCGCTTGTGGGTTTCCCCAGAGAGCTCGAGCTTCAGGTGGAAGTTATTCACCGGGTAGCCAAGGAGGTTTTTGCTGCCAAGGGAGCCAAGGTGAAGTATTTAGTGGGCACAATGATTGAAATCCCAAGAGCGGCCCTGACTGCCGACGAGATAGCCAAGACAGCCCAGTTCTTTAGTTTCGGGACAAACGATCTTACCCAGACTGCTCTGGGTATGAGTCGCGATGACTCCGGGAGCTTCTTGTCGAATTATACTGAACTTGATATTTTGCCTCAAAACCCCTTCGCCAGTATCGACCAGAGTGGCGTTGGCAAGCTCATGGAGTCCGGGGTAAGACTTGGCAGGAAAGGCCGGCGTAATATCAAGCTTGGAATCTGTGGAGAGCACGGAGGTGATCCCGAAAGCGTCAAGTTCTGTCATAAGATTGGTCTGCACTACGTCAGTTGTTCTCCTTATCGTGTGCCCACGGCTCGTCTTGCAGCCGCTCAAGCCGCAGTTCAAGGTTAATCAACATTGAAATTTGGCTTTAAGCCTGAAAACTTCTTATATTTTAGCGGGTCGGTCTCCTTTGCGAGGTCGACCCGCTTTCATTTTCGAGGTTTTCATTGGGCTGTTCGACTCCCGTGTTTGAGGTAAGCGAAAAGCCCAGACGAGTGGAGCGGGCCTTTTTGGTTTCGGTCGTCAGGCACAAGGAAGAGGAGGCACGGGCATTCTCTTTGCTGGATGAGTTGAAGGAGCTTGTGGAGAACCTTGGCATCGAGGTTATCGGTTCCAATTTAGCTCGGGCTCGAAAAACTTATCCGAAGTTTCTGCTTGGCAAGGGCAAGGTTCAGGAAATCCTTGACCTTGCGCAGGCTTCCGATTGCGACGTCATTGTTTTTGATAATGAACTGACTCCGGGGCAGCAGAGGAATTGGGAAAAAGAAAGCAAGGGAGCGGTAATCGATAGGCACGAGGTAATCATTGATGTGTTTGCTGATCGCGCCCAAACTCGCGAAGCCGTTCTGCAAGTGGAGTTGGCTCGCCTCGAATACTCCTTACCTCGCCTTCGTCGGGCATGGACTCACCTCGGTAGGCAGCGTGGGGGCGGGGTTACCCAGCGTGGCGAGGGAGAGGCTCAAATCGAGTTGGACCAACGTATGGTTCGAGACAAGATAGCTTCAACCAAACGAGAACTCGTTCAGGTGATTCGCCAACGTGCCGTGAGCCGTAAGCGCCGTCGCCGAGTGCCCGTGCCGACCGCATCCATCGTTGGTTATACCAACGCTGGGAAATCCACGTTGCTCAACAAATTGACCGGCTCCGACATCTATGTCGCGGACAAGCTTTTCGCCACTTTGGATCCGACCAGTCGAAAAATGACTTTGCCTTCCGGTCGCGGACTGGTCCTCACGGATACGGTCGGTTTCGTAAGGAATCTACCACACCGTTTGGTGGACGCGTTCAAGGCGACGCTCGAGGAGGCTTTAGTCGCCGATTTCCTCGTTCATGTGGTTGACCTTTCTTCGGGGGAGACCGTTGAACAAATGGAGACGACGCTTGAGGTCCTCGACGAATTGGGGATTGTTGAAAAAAAGATCATCACCGTTTTCAACAAGGTCGATTTGGTAGATGACGAGATCGAGCGTGCGTCTGCCCGTTTTAAAGTGCCCGACGCCATCTTCGTAAGTGCTACGACGGGGGAAGGATTGGAGGACTTGACTACTGTTTTTGAGGATACATTGAGGGAAGGTTTCGTGGAGCGAGAATATCTTGTGCCTCACGATCGCTATGATCTGGTTGCTCGACTTCGTCGGGCAGGTTCCATACGAAAGGAAGAATCAAACGAAAACGGGGTTCTCCTATTGGCTAGCCCTGCAGATTCGTTAATCCCCGTTATGGAAGCGTTTCGTTCCAAACACGGACCTTAGCCCATCCTGCCTTGAAGTGAACGGCAACTATTGCTAGCTGTTTTTTTGGCGAAGCCAGTCTACCCAAGTTACCCTCAGCATTCCGACGGCGAGCCAGAACACTCCCGTAATGCAGAACGAGGTATAGGATGCGACCAAGCCAATCATGTCGGGATCGTTCGACGGTACGTGAGACTTGAATACCTCACGCATGAAAAAAAAGAAAGCCACCGTTAGAATAGCATCTATGACGCGACCGTTTCTTGATATCAGCTTAGTTTCTTGTTGTTCTTCGCTCATTGGATAGGAGGATGAAAATGTTAGGATGTTGCCAGTGGGTCAAACCTTATCCTCCTTAATTTACCTGACTCAATATGAGTTGCTTGATTTCGCTAATGGATAGTTTGAGTAGTTCGGAGGCAGCCATCCGGTTGCTCGGGATGGCGGGAAGTAAATCCAATCTTTCCCTTAGGATCAAATTGCGGTTGGCCGCGACTTCGTCCACGCGATCGATGGGAGTGAAGTGGGGGGCGGAAGCAAGGGCTTGCGGGCATTCGCGAATAATTTCGCGGATAGCGATTACTGATTCGGCAAACCGATCCAATTCCGCTTTGGTGTAACTCTCGGTTGGCTCGATCATCAAGCCGTAGACCTCCGGAAAAGCCACGGTGGGGGCGTGGAAACCGAAATCCAGAAACAGCTTGCCTACCTGCGGTATGGCTTGTGATCTGGGAATTCCCGCAGCCTCCATGCTCGCAAAATCCTCTTCATTCAGGGTGAGGATGAACTCGTGCATGCGAGGAGTGCCGATGGCGCCTGTAGGCAGGGTAGGGTAGCTTTTCCCCAGCTTTTCGAATAGATAGCGTGAAGAAAGTACGGCTAGAGCGGACATTCGGGGCACACCTTCTTTCCCCAAGCGCAGCAGATAGGCCAGTGCCCTTACTTTGTGTCCGAAGTTTCCGTGGTGACGATGAAAGGATCCAATCGACTTCTCGGTACGAACTTGGCGCAGCAATCCATCTTCGTTTCTCACCACCTGCGTGCCGGGCAAGTACTCGGCCAAACATTGCGAAACTGCCACGATTGCATCCCCCGGACCTCCTCCGCCATGAGGGATGGTCCAAGTCTTGTGGAGGTTGTTGTGTACGGCGTCGACTCCCAGAGTTCCCAAGTCTACTTGGCCTGCGATGGCGTTCATGTTTGCACCATCCATGTATACGAGACCTCCCGCAGCATGTACCTTGTCGGCGATTGCCTTGAAATCAGTCTCGAAGACACCCGAGGTGTTGGGGTTGGTTATCATTACGCCGCAGAGGCGTTTGCCGTGAGTGGCGAGCTTGTTGTCAAAGTCTTCGGGATCAACTCGTCCGTCAGGCAAGGCTTCCAAATGCACGATGCCGGTCGCCGGGTCGAAGCCTGCCATGACGGCTGTGGCAAAATTGGTGCCATGAGCGGATTTTGGAATGAACACGACATCGCGATCATTATCGAGGCGGTCCCGATGGTAGGCTTGAAAAAGCTTCAGTCCGACGAGTTCTCCTTGCGCTCCCGCCACCGGCTGAGTGGTTACTGCGGGCAAACCGGTGATTTTTGCAAACCACTCCTGGATGGCATAAAGAACCTCTAGCGGTCCTTGGACGTCTTCGACGGGAGCCTGTGGGTGAGCCTCGGAAAAACCAGGAAGTCCCGCTGCCCAATCGTTCACCAAGGGGTTGTACTTCATGGTGCAGGAACCCAGAGGATAGCAGGCGTCGTCGGGGCTGACGTTTAGCTCGGCGAGCTTCCCGTAGTAGTCGCGAATCTCAGTCTCGGGAATCTCGGGCAACCCTGTTGGTCCTTGACGAAGTTGATTTGCTGGAATCTCCGGGAGAGGGACCGAAGCAGTCTCTGAGGCCGGGAAGATGCCCTCGAAGAAGGATACTAGCTTTTCGAGATCTTCTTCTGTCGTCAGGTCATTGAAGGATATTTTCAATAGGTTTGTTCGGGAATCTCCTCGTACTCGCTCGGATACGTCGATGCCGACGTGAAGATCAGCCTCGCGTCCTAGGGCAATGACCTCGGAGACGGGTTTGTCGAGTTGGAGGAGCGCCTCGTTGAAGAAGGGGGTTTCAGGAAAGGCGAGTGATATGCCTTGCTTGGCGATGAGCCGAATGACTGTCCCGATTGCATTGGAACGAGCAGAGGTAACGGCCTCCGCCATGCCGCTTTCACCCTTGGCCAGGGTGGCGGCTCCGGCCAAGGTTGCGAGAAAAGCTTGGTTGGAGCATACGTTGGACGTCGCTTTCTCTTTTCGTATGTGTTGTTCCCGAGTGGAGAGAACCATCACCAGGCATTCGCGACCATTCTCATCCTTCGCCTTACCGACAAAGCGTCCGGGAGTTGCTCGCACCATATTGCGAACCTTGTCGTTGTGACGTGCGGCAAACACGCCCAGCCCCGGACCTCCGAAGTTTGGTCGAATTGCCATATGCTGGGCCTCGCCCGCCAGAAAATCAGCTCCTTCCTCACCGAATTCGGACGGTGGCTTGAGTCCACCGGCGGCTAGAAGCATCGAATCGACACAGGCTACGGACTTGACTCCCAAGTCACGGGCAAGGTCTGTCAATTCATCCACCTCTTCGAGTAGGCCTAAACTGTTCACCTGAGGGAACACGATGCACGGGAGCTCGTCCCCGAGGCTTTCGGCTTGTTGGCGAAGGGCGGGAAGATCTATCGTGCCTGTTGATGGATCGATGGCGGCGAAGGCAAGGGAAATATCCGTATCGGTTGTCAGCGTGCGTAGAACTTCCAAATCTTCCGGGAAGAGCGTTTCGGCGACGATGGCAGTTGAGGAACCTCTCTTCAGCCGAATGGCACAGCAGATGGCCTCGAAGATGGCCATGGAACGATCGTACAGGGAAGAGTTCACCGCCTCGAATCCGGTGAGGGCACTCATTACGCACTGATAAATCCAGTGCGTCATCAAGGTCCCTTGGCTGCGTTCCGGTTGGTAGGGCGTGTAGGAGGTGGTGAGAGGCCTAAGGTTCGAAACGTAGGAGACCACGGGATGGACTTGCCAAGAGGGTAGACCATCTCCGATGAACGAGGTTCTCAGGTTCGTTTTTTCCGATATTTCGTGAAGGCGAGCCTGTAACTCTTGATAGGACAGTTCATCCGGTAAATCTGGTAAACCCGAAAACCGAACCTCCCCGGAAACATGCGCGAAAAGGTCATCGAGTTTTTCAACGCCCACTGTTTTGAGCATGGATTTTACGTCTTCCTCGGATGCGGAAACGTAATGCCGGGTAAGTTCTCTCGGGAACTCATTCGGGTCATATCCGAGTGGAGGTGGCTGGCTGCCTGAAATTGCGTGTGGTGATTCAGCTGTCATTTGGCTCATTGATGGCAAGAGTCTTTACCTTTTTTCGCTTGGACGTAACGAGAAATTATTCACATCTTTGAAATTAATTCTTTTTTAAGACAAGCTACTTAGGTTGAGTCGTAATAATATGCATCGGTCGGCGTATTCTTTCTCGTTGAAAAAAGTCCATCTTTCTGGAAAATCCATACCATATGTCTACCAACGGATTCATAACTTTAACCTTGTGCAAAGCTAGCCTTAAGCCAAGCATTCATGCTTTTATTCCAATTGTATTCTTCTCTTAAGTCCTGAGCTCCCACACAGATCATCTCTTTCCGCTAACCAAATTACGCCATGCAAATTCACATTAACAAGGATGGGCAGCCTTACGGGCCTTACACCGTTGATCAACTCAGGGAATATGTTCAGCAAGGTCACTTCAC
>JABHOU010000220.1 GCA_018695085.1 Opitutia bacterium
GAAGGAGAAGAAGCCAAAGCGATCAGGCTCAAAAAGGGTATGAGCAAAAAGAATTTCAAACGACCAAGCAAAAGCATCTTTAGTGAATTTAAATAAAACTATGACAATCAATATACGAAGAATCTGCACTTCGGACAAAACAACAAACAAAAGAAATCCCTCGTCGACTGGAGAGGAAACAAAAGGAAACTCCTATGATGTGGTTATTTCTTTTTCTTCCGGAGCTGTTTGGGCGGACCGCCCGCCGGGCGCTTGTTCTTGGCCAAGTCTTCCTTGTGAGCAGAGAGATACTCACCGAGGCGCTTTACGACCTCGGGGTTATCGCCCGCGAGGTTCTTGGTTTCCCCAATATCCTCCTTCAGATCAAACAATTCCCTGCCCTTCAATTTCCATTTTCCACTACGCACGGCCTCCGTGCCGTAGAAGAAAGCCTGGTGCGGGCTCTTCGCTCCTTTGTGCCCCTCCATCAAAGGCAGCAGGTTCTTCCCGTCGATTATGCGGTCGTCTGGCACCTTGGCGCCGGAGATAGCGGCGCAGGTGGGGAGGAAGTCCATGCTGGCTCCCACTTCGGAGCACTCCTTGCCGGCAGGAATGCGACCCGGCCACCACATCACGGTGGGGACACGCATGCCGCCCTCAAAGCGGGAGAACTTATAGCCTTTGAGAGGATGGGCGAATCCTCCGACCCGGCGGTTCATGTTGCCCTTCACCCATGAGTTGGTAGCCAGTTTCCAGGGTCCGTTGTCGGAGGTGTAGATGACCAAGGTGTTCTGATCGATCTTCAGCTTGCGAAGGGTCTCGAGAATTTGTCCGGTCGACCAGTCGAGTTCCTCGATGGTGTCCCCGTAGAGCCCGATCTCGCTTTTCCCTTCGAAAGGGGGAGTAGCATAAAGGGGAATGTGCGGCATGGTGTGCGGCAGATAAATGAAGAAGGGGTTCTCCTTGTTCTTTTTGATGAAGGCAATGGCTTCCTCGGTGTAGCGCTTGGTCAGGGTGTTTTGGTCGGCAGGGTATTCGATGATCTCGGTATCGCGCATCAGAGGCACCAAGTTTTTCTTCACCCGGCTCTTGATTTTCTCCAGGGTGACCCCTTCCCGTAAAACGACGTCATTGGCCAGAGGCTGAGTCGGGTCGATGGTCATGTCGTTGCTGTAAGGCACCCCGAAGTAAGTGTCGAAACCTTGGCTGGTGGGCAGGAATTCCTTGAGGTGCCCGAGGTGCCATTTCCCTATGCAGGCGGTGGCGTAGCTCTTCGTCTTGAGCAAGTCCGCAATGGTAATCTCATCGGGATTGAGCCCCCGCTTGTCTCGGGGGAAAAGCACGCCCAGGCCCCCTACCCGTTTAGCATAGCAGCCGGTCAGAAGAGCAGCCCGCGAAGGGGTGCAAACCGAAGCGCCTGAATAAAAGTCGGTAAAGCGCATACCTTCCTCGGCCATCCGGTCGATGTGGGGGGTCTTGATCTTGGGCGACCCGAAGCAACCGAGGTCCTGATAGCCCTGATCATCCGCCATGATGATGATGACGTTTGGCGGAGCGGCTTGAGCGGAGACAAAAAACATGATGGCCGAGCAAACAGCGAGAGAAAGAGCGAAGATTCGTTTTACGTTCATTTTTTGGTGGTTAAGTAAAAGGATTGAAGTGAGTTACCGCTTGAGCCAACCGCTTGAGCGCATCCAATCTTCCATACGGGTGGGCCAACTCGACACCGGATTGGGGCTGGGACGAAGGGCGTAGCCGTGTCCGCCCTTGCTGTAGACATGGAGCTCCGCTGAAACGCGGTTTCGCTTGAGCTCGGCATAGTAAAGAGCGGCGAAGATGGCCCGGTCACCATCGTCATGGGTGATGGCAATAAAGGTCGGTGGTGTCTTGACGTCTATCTTGACTAACGAATCGAGCGTGTTTGCATCCTTCCGGGCATTCCCTAGGTAAGCGGGATAGATCAAGCTCACGAAACTGGGCCGGGGGTCAAGTTTGTCGATCGAATCGATCGCCTTGTAGAAGGATTCGCCGTAGTAAGAGGAAGCCATGGCGCAAAGGTGTCCTCCGGCGCTGAACCCCATGACGCCCACGCGGTCGACGTTGATCTTCCATTCAGTCGCCTTTGAGCGCACGATGCGGATGGATCGCTGAAGGTCCTGCAGAGGCCAGGGGTGTGGCTTCTCACGATCCCGGCGAGGCACGCGGTATTTGAGAACTACGGCCTCCACGCCCAATCCGTTCAA
>JABHOU010000434.1 GCA_018695085.1 Opitutia bacterium
ATGCTGGCGATGTTGGGAACAATTTCGCTGAACCAACTGCCGTTTTGGCCATGGCGCGAGAATTCGAACATGGGGGCCACGCAGGGAAAGGATTTCTGGCCCGAAGTCATACCCGTTATCCGCTGACCTTGTCGAATGGAGTCGGGAAGCTCGATGCCGTGAATATCCCTCATTGCGGGGTGGTAGTCGTACATGTCGATATGCGACGGACCACCAGAGAAAAATAAATAAATTACCCGCTTTGCCTTGGGTCGGAAATGAATGCCTCCAAGGGTACCTCCGAGCCCATCGTCTGCAGTTGCTGCAGTCAGAGCTGGATTAAGAAGGTTGGCGGCTCCAAGCGCTCCCAAGCCGCGTGCACCTAGGTTGAGAAGTTTGCGGCGAGTTAACACCTGATTTATTTCGTGTGGATTCATGGCAATGGATTGATCGAAAGCATTATTCTCGGTTGAGAGTTTCATCGAGGTTCAGGATCATGGATGCAAGCAATGTCCATGTCGCATGTTCGGCTGAATTAAGAGATTCATCGGGCTTGGAGTCTCCAAACGAAAGAAGCTGTTTGGCTCTTTCCGGCTCTTTTGTGAAAAGGGCATGTTGCTCGTCGTAAGTCGATTTCAGGACATTGCGACGTAAGTCATCAGACGGTCTTGAGGTGGCCAGTTCAAAGGCGTAGTCAAGACGATCCTTGAAGTCGGAGCGACCACTTTTCAAAATACGCTTTGCGAATACCCGGCTTGCTTCCACGAACTGCTCGTCGTTAAGGGTGATCAGAGCCTGCATAGGTGTATTCGTGCGCTGCCTCTTGAGAACGCATTTTTCACGAGTAGGCGTGTCGAAAGCCATGAGAGCAGGTTGTGGTGCCGAACGTTTCCAGTAAGTGTAGAGGCTGCGTCGGTAGAGCTTTTCCCCCTTGTCCGCGACGAACCGACGACCTCCGCTCAAGGAGACCTCCACCCAGAGTCCGGGCGGCTGATAAGGTTTTACTCCGGAACCTCCGAACTGATGAAGCAGGAGACCGCTGACCGCCAAGGCGTTGTCGCGTACGAATTCCCCCATCAACCGGAATCTCGGCGCTCTAGCATGCAATCTATTGAGTGGGTCGACCTCCAGATGCTTGGATGAGGTCTTGGAAGTTTGGCGATAAGTGGCGGACATAACCATTTGTTTGATCGCTCGTTTGACGTTCCATCCGTTGTCTCGAAGGTCAGCTGCTAGCCAGTCGAGCATATCTGGGTGCGTAGGCCAACTACCTTGCGAACCGAAGTCACTTGGAGTGTCAACGACACCTTCTGAGAAAATGGTTTGCCAATGGCGATTCGCGGTAACTCGAGCCGTGAGAGGGTGTTCGGGATTCATGAGCCATTTGGCCAAGCCCAAGCGGGTCTTTGGAAGATTCTCGGGCATTGGCGGGAGGAAGGCAGGAGTCTCGGCGGTAATTTCGGCAGATTTGTCGGGACTGGAGTAGTTTCCCCGCATGAGAAGGAAGGTTTTGCGCATTTTGTTTTGCGGGTTGTCAGCCATGACCATGGTGTTGATTTTCGAGTTGCCGCTGAGGGAAGCAAGTTGCCCATCTATTTTTCGCCTTTGGTCGATCAAGGCCTTGTAAGGCTTGTCTTGAGAGTTGAGGTAATGCTCGAAAAGGACTTTGGTTTGCTCGGGGTTGCGGTCGGAGGGGGCGAGGGCAAGAAGTGGCCCGATGGGGTCGGAACCCGACAAGGCCTTTACCTCGGCGTCGCTCAATTCACGATCATAGAACCGGACGTCGTCCATCTCAAGACCATTGGCGAATGAGGAATTAAAACGTCTGCCGAGTCGCAGGGGTTTCTTTGTGACAATGGATGCGTTGAGGCCATCCGCTTCCACCTTTTTCTGTAGTGGTTCACCGTTGAGATAAATTTTTGTACCCGCAGCCGAACCCGAGCCATCGTAAGTCGTGAAAATATGCTGCCATTGTTTTCCCGCGACCTTTTTCGTTCCAACCACTTTTACGGCGTTTTCTTGCCATTTGCTGACAATGTGAGCTCCGGGCAAACCACCTTGCAACCATAGGTCGTAACCACGAAAGCTGTTGCCTTCGTCCATCTTTCCGAACACGCAACCGCTGTAATTTCCATTAGGGGCCTTGACCCAGCAACCGTAACTAAATGGCTTGTTCCACTCAAAGTCTCCAAAGCCTTTTACTTCCACAAAACCATTGCCCTCTATCTTTAGGCCGCCACCAAACTTACCTGCCCCGATGGCTTTTGCCTTTCCATGCAACTTGTTTTCGCCTTCCTTGCGGACAAGGTCCTTAGTCAGGGTTTTCTCGAACGAATCCAGTGGCAGGTGGGCTACTATTCCGCCGGGTTCAATGGGCTTGGATTCACCCTTTTCTGCAACTTCCAGGAATTGTTCCTCGGCCCATTGCTCAAAAGCTTTCTTGGCTTGGCCTTTTCGGGCATCCAGTTTCTTGGCCAGTTCTTTGCCCTGTATCTCGATTTCAGCTTTCTTCTTATCGTCATCAGGGTTGCTGACGTTTACCACCGGAGCCTGATTTCCTCTTCGGGTCTGCATTCCGGGGTCGGCGTTATTATTGTAGAAGGCATAGAACTGGTAGTATTCCTTTTGCGAAATGGGGTCGTATTTGTGGGAGTGGCACTGAGCGCATTCCATGGTCAATCCCATCCAGACGTTACCAGTGGTCTTTACCCGGTCTACTACGTATTCCACACGAAACTCCTCCGCGATGACGCCTCCTTCGTCGGTCGTGGCATGGTTGCGATTAAACCCTGATGCTATCTTTTGCTGCGTGGTAGCTTCAGGCAGGAGGTCGCCGGCCAATTGCTCGATGGTGAACTGGTCGAAAGGCATGTTGTCTCGGTAAGCCCGAAGGACCCAATCTCTCCACGGCCACATGGTTCTCGGACCGTCGTCGTGAAATACAGAAGTGTCTCCATAGCGGGCGGCATCCATCCAGACAAGGGACATTCTTTCGGCGTATGCCTCCGAATCAAGTAGGCGATCCACAAGAGCCTCATAGGCATGCTCGGACTTGTTCTTCAAAAACGCCTGCACCTCCTCGGGGTTGGGTGGGAGTCCGGTGAGATCGAAGCTGAGTCTTCGAATCAAAGTTCTGCGGTCAGCCTCAGCGGAGGGTTGCAGATCATTTCTCTCCAGAGTGGCGAGAATGAAATGATCTATAGGGTTGATGGGCCAATCGATGTTTTTCACTTTGGGCAGTTCAGGCTTCTTCAAGGAAACAAACGACCAATGCCCCTCCCACTTGGCTCCTTGTTCAATCCACTTCTTTAATATGGCGATTTCATGCTCGTTTAGGTCTTTCTTGCTTTCAGGTGGAGGCATTACTTCGTCGGGGTCCTTGGATAGTACCCGATGCCAAAGCTCGCTTTTCTCCAAATCTCCCGCCACAATGGCCCGGATTCCGTCTCGTTCGGCAAAGGCGGAATCCTCTACGTCTAATCGCAGTTTGGCTTTCCTTGATTTTTCCGACGGACCGTGACAATGGAAGCATTTGCCGGACAGAATGGGCTGTACGTCGCGATTGAACTTTATCACTTCCGGAATTTTTCCGGACAATCCCAAATCAAGAGAGATCGTTAGAATACCGAGAAGGCAGAACTTTTTCATTCCATTTGTTGTTTTTGATAAAAGAGAAAACATTATTTCCATTCAGGACTGAGTGTTCGGTTCGGCTGCCGTCAAATAATCAATTTAGTTGAACCGCCCACATGCGCGCAAGAAGTTTGTCCCGGCCTACTCATCATTTTTCATGGAAGGTTTTCTTTAGGAATCTTTGCCTGGCGCAGCGTCTTTCCTCAATGGACTCACGAATTCGGGTAGCCAGTCATCGGGGGGAGAGGAGACAAAAGGCTCATTTAGTTCCGCCAGCATTTCACGGAAGCTTTTCCCTGTAACGGGGTGACAAAGGTCGGGAGCAAGGTCAATCAAGGGCTTAAGCACGAAATCGCGACCGGGAATGCCGGGGTGAGGGATAGTTAGACCCTCGACATCGACCACCTGATTGCCGTGCAGTAGCAGATCCAGATCGATCACTCTAGGACCGTTTGCTCGGATCACCTTTTTGCCTAAGGCATTCTCGGCACCGCGCAATTCGCGAAGGAAGTCGGGAGGAGAAAGTTCGGTAAGGGTTTTGGCTACTGCATTCACAAAGTCGGGTTGGTCCTGAAAACCGAAAGGCGACGAACGATAAAGGCGAGAAACAGCAATTACATCTCCAAATGCGGAAACCAAATCCAAAGCCTTCTCGAAAGTCTTTCGAGGATTCCCTAGGTTCGCCCCCAAACCAACAAAAACTTCAGATTTCAACTTTCACCCGGATTTTACTAAGACCTAGCTTACCTGTGTATCGAGGTTTTTCAACATTGACGCCAACCTTGCATACAGGAAAGTCACCCTTTAAGCTTTCTGCGAGCACTTGAGCGAATCGTTCCAGCATCTTCCCGTCGTAGGCAGTGGCAAACTTCTTTACGAAAGCAATGACTTCGCGATAGTCGATGCCGTCCGATAATTCGTCGCTTTTACATACCTTCTCGAAATCGTACTCAAGGTCGACCGTGACGAGGAGATCCTGCGGAGCAAGCAGTTCCTCCTCTAGCAAACCAATTCGAGCCATTACCTCGATTCCTTCCAAATGAATACTGCCCATATCTTGTAGCTAAAAGACTAATCGATGAAGGGGAAGGCAAAAGGTGCTTCCATCAAATTGCTCAGCTGAACTGTTCCATGACCTCTAATGCCTGTACGGTTTCGCGGACGTCGTGAGCTCTTATGATTTCGGTGCCTTGACGAACAGCTTCTATGGCAGCGGTGAGGGAACCACCCAAGCGATGCTCGAGGTTAGGAGCACCGCAGAGATGGTCGATCCATGACTTTCGGGAGGCTCCGAGAAGAATACCCCAGCGATCGTCGCGGAGATCCCCGAGATTTTGCATCAGGGCGAGGTTGTGCTCGAGGCTCTTACCAAAGCCGATTCCAGGATCCATCCATAACTTGGGTAGGTTTCTTTCGGCGAGACGTTTCGCTTGCTCGTCGAAGAAGGCAAAAACCTCGCTCACCACGTCGTCGTAGGCGGGAGCCTCCTGCATGGTCTTTGGTGAACCTTGTGCGTGCATCAGGACATATCCTGCTTGGTGACGTTCCGCGAGGTCGAAGAGGGTGGAGTCGGTTCCACCCGAGACATCGTTGACGACATGGGCGCCGGCCTCGAGGGCAGCTTGGGCGACGGCCGCTTTGGTCGTATCTACCGAGATGACACACTCGTCCGAGGGCAGGGCTTCGATCACGGGCAGGATGCGACGGAGTTCCTCGTCCGCGGATACCGGATCACTACCCGGTCGGGTACTTTCACCGCCAACGTCGATGAACTGGGCGCCTTCCTCCAACATTTGCCCGACACGATCGACTGCCTCGCCGACCTCTAGGTGCAGACCTCCGTCACTAAAGGAATCCGGCGTGACGTTCAGGATTCCCATGACGGCGGGATACCGCAGGCGGAAGGCTTGGCCGTTTAAATTATGTTCGGTCATGCTTGAGTTTTAACTGTTTCGTAGTTTTTTCGGAGTTTCAAAAAGGTTTTTTCGGAAGAGCGTTGCCAACCGATTTCGGGGATGGTGGCGAGAGAGGCGACCTCACGACCGGAACCGCAAAGAATGATTTCGGCGAAGGCACTCAATTCGTCGAGGCGCGGCGAACGGCGATCGATCTCGAAACCGTTCATGCTTGCAAGTAGTTTATTCAGAACAATACCCGAAAGAATATCCTCTTTGGGGATGACGAGATTGTCGCCTTGGGCGAAGATGAGATTGCAGGTGGCACTCTCCAAGACTCGACCGTCAGCGGGATGAACGATGAGGAAATCTTCTAGGCCAAGGTCGAGTTCACCGAGGCGTCCGTACAATTCATTGTCGAAGGTCGACTTTGCCTCGGGCACGGGACGGAGGTGACGGAGGATTTTCGCGGAGAGTTCAGGGCCGGTCGGGTGGGCGGGTCGAGCATAGAGTGCAAGGCGATTCTCAAGGAGGCAAGCGCGAATCAGGAAGGGGGTAGGGATTTGTGTCGAGGAAAGAAAGATCGTTATCCGTTCGCGAATTTGTGGTTGGGACACGATGGGCACGACCTCGAGTAGGCGAGCGGATTTCTCCAAACGATCGAGGTGAGCATTGAGAAAGAGAGGGTAGGGGGTGACGCCTTCCACTCGAATGGTAGTGAAGGCACCCTTGCAACCCCATGGCTCAGGAGCAGGGACAGAAGCGCCCTCCCTATCCCATGCAATAGCGGATGACGTTGGCGAGGATGGCGTGACCATGACTAGTGAGAAAAGATTCGGGATGATATTGGATGCCGAAAAGTCGCTTTTCGCAATCTTCGAAGGAGAGCGGTACGTTGCGGATGCGATCGCGAGCGGTGGTGCGAATTCCTGTGGGCAAGCTTGACAGGCTTGAGGGTTCAACTTGGAGAGAGTGGTAGCGGCCGACCTTTACGGGGGGCTCGATACCATTATAGGTGATGGATTCGGGATCAGTCTCGATTTCGGTTTCCACTCCATGGAGGACTTGCGTTTGTCGAACGATGGTGGCTCCTTCCTCTTCGAGCATTAGCTGAAACCCCAGACAGACTCCGAGGATTGGTTTCTTGCCACGCAGTTGTTGATAGAGTGCCTGAGTTTCCGGATAGTCCGCCGGCTTCCCGGGACCAGGTGAAAAGACGACCATCCTGGATTTTTCTGAATTTGCGGCTTCGACAGCTTC
>JABHOU010000241.1 GCA_018695085.1 Opitutia bacterium
CCGTTTTTCTCGACGAATCGACCAACGCGAAGTTTGCTCGCCGAAAGTACTTCCCGCATTCGCTGCCGTCCTTCTTCAGCTTTGACCAATCTTTCCTTGGCCGCGGCTAATCTCGCGGCAAACTCCTCGTTGTTTTCGTGACGTGACTTTGGAGGGGGAGTTTCATGAAGGATTAAATAATCTTCGTAAAAATTGAGTGCCTTAAGAGTAGCCCCTTGGTCGTAATCGGCACCTGCGACCATGTCCTCATGGATGACGGCGAGGTCATAATAAGCTTTTTCACAGTAATGGCTCTCGGGATAAAGATTCACTAGTCGCTCGAGGGCATCGATGGCTTCATCGTCTTCACTGTCCTTACGGGCAATTTCGGCTAGTGCAGTGAGTGCTCGTGGAGCGTACTTCGGACCTCGTGCGAGACGAGCAATCTCGTTGAGGCGGAGACGGTCCTGCTCTCCGCTCCGAAAACGAGGAATAAAGCCCCATTTACGAGGTTGCTTTTCCTTCGCCAATCGTTCGGTGAGCCTCATAAGGGCTTCGGCAACTTTGTCAAAGTCGTACTCGGTGTAGGCTTCAGCGATGAGGCGCAATCGGTCAAACGCCTTTGACCAATCTCCCCGATTCTCAAGAATGCGAACTGCTCGAAATAAGGCTTCCGGGCCGACTTGCACTTCGACGCCCTCGCGGGTTAAACGGGCATCGGTTCTACGTTTCGAGAATTTGTCATAGAACCCAAGAGCATCCCCTAAATCTCCTTTCTGTTCTTCTGCTTCTGCCTGAAGAAACCAGTTCTTTGCTTGTTCGAATTCGATGGGCTCTCGATTTTTCCCAAAAATACCAGTGCCTGGAAAGAGGTAATTCTTTTCGTCGTGTTGCTGTCGCCAAGTTCCAGGGGAACGGCGACGGTAATCTCCTGGCGAGGCAGCCCAAAGATCAGTTCCTAGTGAAGCAAGTAGTAAAAGAATCGATGTAAGGCGTAAGAAGTTCATTTTCGTTAAGATGAGTTATGCTAAAAGCGTAAAATGGCCGAAGCCCAAGTCAAGCCTGCTCCAAAGGCAACCAAAAGCCCAATTTCGCCGGATTTAAAAATACCAGAGCGCCTAGCTTCGTCCATTGCGATAGGAATAGATGCCGCAGAAGTGTTACCGTATTTCTCGAGATTGCAGTAAAACTTGTCCATCGGTATGGAAAGGCGTTGAGAAAGGCTTTCAACGATTCTTCGGTTTGCCTGATGAGGTATGACGTGGTCAACGTCATCGGGAGTCAACCCGTGTCTTTCCAAAAGAGTCCTTCCGGCATCTTCCATCACGCGCACAGCGTTCTTGAAAATCTCTCGCCCGTTCATCTTGAGAAAATGTTCCCGTCCTTGGAGAGTTTTTTCCGAGGCTGGCTTGGAGGAACCACCCGCAGGTTGACAAAGTAAAGACGGATTGGTTCCGTCCGCTCCGCATAAAAAACCTTCGAGTCGAGGTCCGACACCATCGATTCCCAAAACGGCTGCACCCGCGCCATCCCCAAAAAGCACACATGTGGAACGGTCTTCCCAGTCAATAATACTCGAAAGTTTTTCCGCTCCCACGACTAGTGCTTTTTTGTACCGACCTGAACGGAGAAGACCGTCGGCTACGTCGAGAGCGTACACAAAACCCGAGCAAGCTGCTTCCAAATCGAAGCAACAGACATTTCGCAGACCAAGTTTATGCTGCAGAAGGCATGCCGTCGAGGGGAAAGCCATATCAGGAGTAATTGTCGCCACCACCACAAGATCAATTTCCTCAGGCGATGCATCGGCATCCTTTAATGCATTTTGAGCAGCGTGTAGGGCGAGGTCACTAGTGGTTTCTTCATCTGAAGCGATTCGTCGCTCACTTATCCCGGTACGTGAAAAAATCCAATCATCGCTAGTATCCACTCTCTTGCTCAGTTCTAGGTTGGTAAGGCGATTTGCGGGAGCATGGGAACCAAGACCCAGCATTACGATGGCGGAAGAATCGGAAGTCATTAAAGAATCACTCAACTAAGTTTCTGGATGCCTCCGGACGTAGGATTTCGTTTGCAGAGGTTATATCGGCAAGAACTTGGGTAATCATGTCGCATTGAACCAGATCGAGGGCAATTTTTATGGCACCACATACATGGTGCCTGTTTGATGATCCATGTGCCTTAATTACATGTTTGCGAAGACCTAGCAAAGGAGCCCCCCCAAATTGTTCGGGATTGATTCTTTGCTTGAGGCTGCGGAATGCTCCCTTTGAAAGCAATGCCCCAGTTTTCCGCAAGGCGTTACGGCGCAATTCCTCATCGAGAAAACTTCCGATCAACTTACTTAAGGATTCACAGGCTTTCAGCACGATATTTCCCACAAAACCATCACATACAACGACATCCACTATGTTTTCGAAAATCTGAAAACCCTCGATGAGGCCAGCATAGTTAAGGATGCTGCCGTTGATGCTTTTAAGCATCTCGTGCGTCTCATGAATTAGTTCGTTTCCCTTGCCTTCTTCGGTTCCGATAGTAAGCAGTCCTACTCGAGGTCGCACTAAACCTAACGCAACGCGTGCATAGTTTGAGCCAAGAATGGCATTCTGAGCTACATGTATTGGTTTAGGGTGAGGGTTGGCTCCTGCATCAAGTAATGTGAAGTAGCGCTCACGACCTGGCCAAATCGTACAGAGTGCCGGTCGCTCAACACCATCAAGAGTGCGAAGGCGGATAGCTC
>JABHOU010000293.1 GCA_018695085.1 Opitutia bacterium
AAACGCGAAGGATACGGCACCTATGAGTTCACTTCGGGAGAACGATACGAAGGTTATTTTCATAATGGAAAGTATCACCACTGGGGCCTTTACTTTTTTAAGAATGGCGACAAATACTTCGGGCAATACCGGCACGGCACGCGGAACGGAACAGGCACCCTATCCAAGAAAAACGGTGAATGTTACGAAGGGGATTTTTCCGATGGCAAACGAGAGGGGTTCGGTTCATGCGTATTCGCGAACGGGTCTCGCTACTCGGGAACATGGAAAAACAACGAACCCGAGGGCTGGGGCACTTATGTAATTGCTCCAAAGGCGACAAAGGGGAACAACCCAAACAAGTTCGGGACGAACGGAAAGGAAGCTCTAACCTCTACTAATCCTTCAGTCGAATCGCTGACGAGTGAATTTTTCGAACAGGCCAATCCCATCCTGACCCGGCTAGATTCTTCCGACGTCGCGGTCATAGAGTCCCTTGGCATTGACGGCATCGAAACCTCGCCCGCGTCGACTACCCCGAACCTTCCTCAATCCATGGAAAACAAATCGGATAGTTTGAAAGGCGACTCCACCGATGGCTTTCTAGACTTCGACAACGGAGACAGGTACGCGGGTCAAATGCTCAA
The DNA here is from genome assembly GCA_018695085.1 of Opitutia bacterium. GTDB lineage: Bacteria > Verrucomicrobiota > Verrucomicrobiia > Opitutales > Seribacteraceae. The sequence continues at coordinate 627 of JABHOU010000293.1, forward strand.
GGGGCAACCTCATGGGCAAGGTGCCTACCTTTTTTCCAACGGTGAGCGCTACCTTGGCGACTTCCGCAAGGGCGCTTACAATGGCCAAGGTTTATTTGCTTTCAGCGATGGGTCCCGTTACCTCGGGCAATGGAAAAACGGATTGTTCCATGGAGGCGGCATTCTCTACGGTCGGAGCGGAAAAGTAAAGGAGGCGGGAGAATGGATTGAAGGTATTCTTAAACAGGAAACTACTCCATAAGAACGCCATACAAATTCTTTTGCAATGCCCGTGCTTGAGTCATCAAGGATAGGTTGCTTTCCGTGCGCATCTGTTCCTTGGCCAACTGCACGGTCGCCTCGGCCATTTTCCCGTCAGTCATTCTCGACAGTCCCCTTTGGCCGGCAGCAACCTGCTGACCCACTCTTTCAGTCGCTAATTGTAATTCTGCCAAGTTGCCACCCAATTTCGCCAACTGTACACCAACTCCCTCGATTTCATCTTTAACCAAATCCAAAGCATTAGCGGCATCGGTGAGAGTACCAATTCCTACTCCACTAAGAACTCCTAAACCAACAGGATCCAAATTTGCAGTTGAACCGATTGACTCGTCTCCAACGAATAAAAAATTCGTTGGATCATTCTGTTTATATGAAGCTCTCAATTGAAAGATACTTGTCGCCTCAACATAAACGGTAACCTCAGTCGAATTACCATCAGAGGGATTAGTTGAAACATTCCCAAGTGAAGTTAATTTTTGGCCAAGAATAGAAGATATTCCAGTATCGGAACCATCATCAACAAGTCCAAAGTTACTTAAATACTTGGGTTTGTTGTCATAAACGCCATTATCCACGATGGGCAGGTCGTCAGCCGTACCAACTGTATCGTCGGGACCATCAACAGCAGTTCCATCTCCTGGCGTTAAAGGAGTGAATTCAAAAGTCGTATTCTGGCCGGGAGCAAAATCAATTACGAACCTGTCGAAATCATAATTGTAAGCATTGCCCTGAGTATTCCATTTCCAACCAGTATCAAAGATAACATTATTGCCTTGTTTAACAATATACTGCTCCCCGGTTCCTCCCCCATTCATCTCCAAAGTCATTTGACCACTAGTATACAATACGTCTTTAGTAACTTCCCAATATTTACGATTACTGGAGGGATTAATTCCAGAATGAGGAGTTTTATCGCTAAAGCCATCGCTGAAGTCGATCTTCTGAACTGTCCATGCAGCCATGTCATCATAAAGATATTTATCCTGAAATTCATCCGTACGAAGAAACTCTAAATCCTGCTTTAAAACATCAAATTCCTCATTGAGAGTCTGTCGTTGATCATTCCCAAGCAAAGGATCCATTGCCTGACTTGAAAGAATAGACATTCTTTGATAGACTTGCTGGGCATGCAACAAACCCGCCGCCTGCATCTGAACGTAAGTGACGGCATTCTGCATGCCTTGCAGCATGGCGTTTTTCGCCCTCGTATTCCCTTCCATTCGGGCGGCATAAGAGAATTGCCCACCATCGGTTGCATCGCGCAAGCTTGCCACGGCATCGCTTGAACGCAAAGTACGCCCCACGGAACGCTGCAAACCAGCCATGGCTCGACTCGTGGCAGATGCGAGGTTGCCGTAAACTGGTGCGGTTGGTGAAAGCATGAAAGTATCGGTGAAGATACCGGGGATCCACTTCCATGCGGGACCTCGGATGACGTGAAAATCTGAATCGCCTCCGTGCGTGCGTAAATAGTTTCGCGCAAGCGAACCATGCTTGTCAAGTCCCTGAACAAAAGTAATTTACTTTTTTTTATTCCACAAAAATGCCAAAAAACTACCCAATATACAGTGCGTGACCGCACTTAAGGCACAAGGCGTAACCGCCATTGGCAGATTTCCGAAATGCTTGATAGCCAATGCAGATCCGAGACCAGAATTCTGCATCCCGACCTCAATCGAGGCCGTC
>JABHOU010000502.1 GCA_018695085.1 Opitutia bacterium
AACTACAATGAAGAAACTACTCGCGATAGCCGCGTTTATCCTTCCCATCACAATGACCGAAGCCAAAACCAAGGCCGATATAGATCCCGAAAACACCTTGCTCATCGATTTGGATGACGGACAAGTCGTCATCGAGATGTACCCCGATACCGCGCCCAAACATGTGGCCCGGATAAAAGAACTCGCAAAGGCGGGAAAGTACGACGGCGTCGCCTTCCATAGGGTGATAGACGGTTTTATGGCTCAGACGGGTGACGTACAATTCGGCAATGTAAAAAAATTCAATGATGGACGCGTAGGAACGGGAGGATCGGACAAACCCGACATCCCCGCAGAATTCAACAAGCGGAAGCATGTTAGGGGCACCTGCTCAATGGCGAGATCAGGTAATCCGAACAGTGCCAACAGCCAATTTTTTATCTGCTTCGGCAACGCTAACTTTCTAGATGGCCAATACACGGTGTGGGGGCAAGTCGCAGAAGGCATGGAATTCGTCGATAAGCTTAAAAGGGGTGCCCCGGGCAGCGGTTCCGTAACAAACCCCGACCATATGAAAAAAGTTAGTCTGCCGCCGGCTTCAAAACCTTCGAAGAAGCCTTCCTCGGACGAGAAAAAATCCTCAAAAAAGACTAAGGGTAAAACGAAGAGAAAGAAAAGGTCGGCTAAGTAAATCGCATTTACTGAATTAATTAGCGATCGGGATTCAATACTCCAAATGTAATCTCACATCATCGAATTTGAATGAATCGAAGGCCCAGTTAGGAAAAAGTCGTCCTTGGGAAGATCTGCTTGACCTCCTAAATCCCGAACGAAACCCTTTAGGAGAATTCCAATTCATGAATGCTCGGATAACAACAGTTTGCTTAATTTTCTTAGCTGCCGCTGTGATCACGAAAGCTTGTCAGGTGCCCGTATTCCGTTACGCGTTGGAGCGATGGCAACCCGATCATTACCAATTGTTAATTGTTCATGACGGCAACCTATCCCGCGAAGAGCAATCCAATGTCACTTATTTGGAGGAAAACCTAGTCGGGCCAAACGGTCCGATGGTAAATCTTCGTTTCGAAACCCTCGACCTGACCAAGGAGGACGCACAGTTCGCACGCTGGAAAAAGCTTCACAGCGACCAAAACGCTTCGGTCTCCATTCACCTTTTTTTCCCATTCGAAGCCTTCGAACAAGACGCTAATCCCATTTGGAACGGGAACTTCACAAGGAATAATATCAACCAGATTCTGGACTCGCCGGCTCGGAGAGAGCTGGTAAAACGAATTCTCGCCGGCGATTCAGCGGTCTGGCTTTTCCTCGAAACCGGAAATCAGGAAGAGGACGACAAACTCTTCAACACACTTGAAAAATACGCCAAGATTGCCGAAAAGGAGATTTCGGTTCCTGAAGGCGTTATTCAGCAAAGCGCTCTTGACGACCCAAACCTTCTTCTCAGTCCCGGCGACGAAGAAAATATTCTCGAATCCTCCGTCCCCCTCAAGATCGCTTTTTCAATCTTGCGCCTCTCTCGCAAGGATCCTCAAGAAGTCATATTGAGGTCTATGCTTTTGCACTTGGAGGACGACCTGCTCGATAAAGAAATGGAGGACAAACCGATGCTTTTCCCGGCATTTGGCAAAGGTCGCGTCCTTCCCCCACTTATTGGTGCCGGGATAAGCGAGGAAAACGCACTGGCCGACTGCGGGTACCTTTGCGGCGCATGCTCTTGCCAAGTTAAGAATCAAAATCCTGGCATGGACATACTGGTAAAAGCCGATTGGTGGACTGCCCTTGAAGGAAGTTCCGTAATCGCAGAGAAGGAACTGCCGCCGCTGACGGGAGTCGAAGATCTCATTGCAGCCAACGAGCCCGCAAAAGATGATGCCGAAGAAAACAGCACCACCCTCGATGCAAACACATCTTCTTCGGGAGTCCTCAAGCAAAAGACGACACGGGATGAACCTCCTGTATCCAAAGGCCTAATCATTGGCGTGGTATTGATCTCGGGCATCTTGCTGGTCGGCACTTTTGCCCTAAGTAAAAATCGCGAAAAGTGAATCTTCGGCGACTTATCGGGCGAGAAATTCTCCACCGAAAGCTAAGCTTCGGAATCGCCGTGGCAACGATCGCCACGAGTGTCGCTGGACTTGTAGCAGTGGTCGCTTTACTCGGCGCGCACGACTTGAGAACGTCGGAAATGCTGATGAGGATGAATAAAGAAACCTCATCCATGGAGGAAAAGTTCACCAAGGAGATGAAAGTTTACGAAGACAGCGTACGTAAAACCATGAAAGGGCTGGGTTTCAACATCTTCATCTTTCCAGAAGGACAGGAACTTGGAGAAGTTTACACCCAAGGATTTGCCTCCAAGACTATGCCCGAATCTTATACCGCGAAGTTAGCCGAAAGCAAAATTGTAACCGTCAACCATCTGTTGCCAAGCCTTACCCGTAAATTGAAATGGCCGGAAAAAGAAAGAACCGTTATCCTGATCGGAATTCGCGGTGAGGTTCCGATCGCTCACCGTGACCCAAAGAAGCCACTCATTGACCCCGTACAGAAAGGACGGATAGTCTTGGGTCATGAACTCCACCGATCGCTCGACCTGCAGGAAGGGAACTCCACCATGTTTATGGGACGGGAATTCATCATCGAAAAATGCCATCGGGAACGGGGAACCAAGGACGACATCACCATCTGGATGCATCTTGACGAATGCCAAGAACTACTTGAAGAAGAAGGTCGTATCAATGCTATCAAGGCATTGGAATGCAATTGCGCCTCGATTGACCGATTGGGAGAAATTCGCCGGGAAATTGCCGGTATACTTCCAGGAACGAAAGTCATTGAAACCGAAAGCAAGGCATTGGCTCGGGCAGAAGCACGCAACAAGGCTAAAAAACATACTCAGGGAGCCATCGCATCTAAAAAGGCTGAAGCGATTAAGCTGAAGACTGATCGTGAACAGTTGAGATTTGAGGATGAGCAAAAATATACGGCACTTCTAACTGTCGTCATTTTTGGCACCATGGCTTGGGTTGCGTTTCTCGCCTTTGCCAATTCGCGTGATCGTCAGGCTGAAATCGGAATTCTTCGAGCTATGGGAGCTTCTACAAATTCCATTTTGGCTATTTTGATGGGGCGAGCTTTCCTAGTTGGGTTGTTTGGAACCGGCGTAACAATCCTGGTTGCGTTTCTACTCAGCGATAGCCTCAAGGACCCTCTTCATGGCTACGAGATAAAGTCTCTACGAGGACATATTCCCTTGGTCTTTTTATTCGTACCTCTCCTCTCCTGCGCGGCATCATGGTTGCCCGCCCTGCAAGCCGCTAACCGAGATCCAGCAACCATTCTTCGCAATGAGTGAGGTTACTCTAAGAGCGACAAATGTGCAAAAGACCTTTGCGGGACCAAAAGGCTCGTCCGTAACGGCAGTGAACGACATGAGCCTAGAGATCGCGTCGGGCGAATTCGTGGCTATGGGCGGATCTAGTGGTTGCGGGAAATCGACCATCCTTTTGATTGCGGGAGGGTTGCTGAGACCCGATCAAGGGGAACTGGAAATCATGGGAACTCGGCCCTACGAAGTAGACAGCACAAGGCGGGCAAGCATCCGCTCACAGTACATCGGATTCGTCTTTCAACAATTTCATCTCGTCCCCTATCTTGATGCCTTGGACAACGTGCTCGCCCCCACCTTGGCTCGATCCCTGCCCGATGCTGAAGACAAGGCGATGGCTTTGCTTGAAAAGTTTGGCTTAACCGAGCGCAGGCACCATGTACCGTCCGCCTTAAGCGTGGGCGAACAGCAGCGAGTCGCTCTCGCCCGAGCGTTGCTTCTCGAACCCAAACTTTTGTTGGCCGACGAACCGACAGGCAATCTCGATCCCGAGAATACCGATTCGATTCTTGATCACCTTGTCGCCTTCGCCAAGGAAGGAGGTGCGGTGCTTATGGTCACGCATGACGACCTAGCCGCGAATCGGGCATCTCGCTCCATCAGGATGGAAAAAGGAAGTATTGTCGAAAGCGTGTCATGAAAATCACACTTCGCTACACTTCGCAACTTGCTACTGCAGCAGGAACCTCCGAGGAAATTCACGAAGTCCCCGATGGATTTGGGCTTTTGGAACTACTTGGGAATCTATCTATGGAACATGGCCCAGAGTTTTCGAAATTCGTGGTGAATGACGAAGGCAAACCGGTCACGACCTTGGTCGTGGCCGTAAATGGAACCCAAATCGACCTTGGTAAAGAAGTATCGCTGGAAGCCAGCTCGGAAGTAATTTTGATCACCCCGATGTCGGGTGGATAAAGGCGTCGACTATAGAGCAGGACCAGTGATCTTATCACAGGTCATGTGATAAAGACCGACGAAAAACTCCTCGTCCCACTTTTCTTCTACGGCCAGAGTACCTGTCACTCGAATAATTCTGTCCATCATGATTTCAACTCCCTTGGGCGCAGTCACAACAACCCAACCGTTGGCTTCGGGAGCTTTGCCAAAACAGCAACTCATTTGGTCAGGGAGCAGCAAGAACTCGGTGACCATATTATCTTCGTTGACTACCGTGGGAATCATAAAACCCTCAACGGCTGCAGCTAGCCCATCCATTTGACGGACAGTAATAGGGACGCGACGAGCGAAGGCCGAAAGGTCGAATTTAATACCATCCTTTTCCCAGTCAACCTCGTAGGCGAACTTAGACATACTGGCAAAACTTAGAGGAGCGTATCCGCTTCCCTTGGGCAAGGGGGGGAGATTTGAAACTATGGGATCCTGATAATTAGAAAAGTTGGAGTCTGAGCCAGGAGGGGGGGGCAAATCCACGATTTCCCTTTCCTCCGAAGAAGTTACCTGAGAAACAATCTTACCACCGACACTTGTCACCTCCCCTTCCACAATCGTGACGTTAGCGTCTTTGGTATCGAAAGCATCATGCGAAACCGAGCCCCCATCAACAAAGGCCGACATGTTGCCTTGCCCGAACTGACGAGCGAGTTTCAGGTATCGAGGCAAACCTCTTTGAAAAAACCCTTCCATCACATTTTCTACAGGCCAAGCGAGTGTGGCTACATTGCCTTGCTTGTTGTACTTCATGTCCAGCATGAAGCCGGCAGAACCCTTAAGGTTAAGAAGAACGGCGCTGACGTCGGTAGCGGTCTCCGGGTTATGCCCATCCATAAGCTGAATACCCTTAATTGGAATCCATATGACCTTGTCGCTAGGCGTACCCGTAGCCTCAAGTATGCCGACAACGGCATAGAGATCCTTGTGCTTCGCCTCTTCCCTAAAGGTGAGACCGTGATAGGGATAAAAGTTGTCGCCCACCTTAAGGCCGAGCCGGCGAGCTACAAAGGCACCGACGAGTGCTTCCTTACCATCGTCTTCAAAAAGGCGACCACCAGCTAATACATCGAACTTTTTCCCTTCTTGCCACTCGTGCTTTTTAAACATCTCGGACAAGCTTCCGACCAGTCGATAGCCTCTGTAATTGTCCCCGACGGCAATTGGATAAGCTTCGCTCACTCCAGGGGTGTCGCGAATAGTTTCGTACTCCTCCCAGGAAAGATTGCCGGGAGAAGACTCCAGATGGAGGAGACTATTGAGAACAAGCTGCATTTTCGAACCACGAGCCCCCAGCACGGCATCAAACCCGCATTTCAATGTGCGAAAAGCATTTGCGTTCAGTTCCTTGATCTCAGTTGCGACAACCTCCCAACTGTCCAATTCCTTTTTTTCAACCGTTATAGGTTCTCCCCTAATGGGTTCACCTTTTGGTACAGAATCGGAAGAATCTTGAATTCCTCCCTCGCCACCACAACCCCAAAGAAAACATACTGTGATGATCCCGGTGATATTGAGTGTAGTCTTCATTTTCTTAAATTCCGTTGGCACAAACTATAAAGCAACGGGAGTCATGTCTTCGCAAGTCATATGATAAAGACCCTTAAAAAAACCATCAGAAGGGTTCCATCTTTCTTGGACAGTAAATTTGCCGATGACACGCAAGAGCTTGTCTATTTGTGGCTTCACCCCAACGGGTGGAGTCTTCACGAGAATCCACCCGTTTTGCTCGGGTGTCTTTCCTTCACAACACGCCTTAGTGTCAGGAAGCAAAAGAAACTCGGTGGTCTTGGAATCATTGTCTCTAAGGATTACGGGTATCATATAGCCTTCCACCGATACCCGCCGGCCATGTAGTGATCTTGCGGCTGAAGGTATGCGTTGAGCGAAAGCGGCTTGATCGGGGTTCTTACCATCGTTTTCCCAATTAACTTTATACTGGAAACTCGTAAGCACCCCAAAGTTGACTTTTGGAAAAGATTTTGGAACAGGAGCGGGAATTAAATCTTTCGAGATCGACTTAGAAGCATTCTTTTCCTCAACCATCAATGAGTCCTCTAAACCACAAGCACCTATGAAAAAGGGAAGTACGGAGATCGAAAATAATCTCCAACGTAATGCTTTAATATATGTCTTCACGGAAAATTATAGAGATGCGCAAAGTGGTAAAGTTAATCGGACTTCAGGCTTTATTGCAAGCATCGGGCAGTGCAAAACACCAACCACTTGGCCACATGGTTTTCTTTATAAAAAGCTTTCGCGAGCAGAACTTTTGTCAAGATTGCTGAACAAGGTTTTTCGCTACATCGGACCGATAAGCCTGAAGAGCTGGCAAAAAACCGCTTAACAGTCCTACGGCAAGCATACCGATTGGGACATAAAGGAAGCTCGGATCATAGGTAAAAGGCTCAAGTAGTACTCCTGTTTGTTCCCGTACCACGGAAGCCGCGAACAGCCCGATGCCGAGATAAGAAATAAAAGCGCCCAAAATCCCGAATAGAGTAATCAAGACGGCTTGAACAAGAACGACCGCAGTGACCGTAGAGCGCCTAGCGCCGAGACTACGAAGGATGGCAATTTCACGACGACGTTCGTTCATGGCATTCCGCAAGATAGCGAGAATCACGCAAACAGCGACGAACGCGACGAGATAAGCGATAACCTCCAAAACGCGCTGAAACCAAACCAAGCGTTCGAAGAAACTCGCAAGGGTACCCGCAACCGGCCATGCGAGTGTGGCTACATTGCCTTGTTTGTTGTACTTCATATCTAGCATGAAACCAGCTGAGCCCTTGAGGTTAAGAAGAACGGCACTAACGTCGGAAGCGGTCTTTGGATCGTGCCCATCCATAAGTTGAATACCCTTTATCGGAATCCAAATCACTTTGTCAGCTGGTGTTCCGGTAGCCTCTAGTATACCGACTACGACGTAAATATCCTTATGCTTCGCCTCTTCCTTAAAGATAAGGCCGTGGTAAGGGTGGAAAGTATCACCGACCTTCAATCCAAGCTTTCGAGCGACAAAGCCCCCGACGAGAGCCTCTTTGGCATTATCGGTAAAAAAACGACCGCCGGGTTGAGCCATATACTTTCTACCCTTTCTCCACTCATGTTTTTCGAACATTTCGGAAAGTGTTCCGACAAGACGAAAGCCATGGTAGTTGTCGCCTACGGCAAGCGGATAGGCTTCGCTCACGCCTCGAGTACCGCGAATGAGCTCATATTGCTCCCATGAAAGATTTCCTGGAGATGCTTCCAGATGAAAGAGCGCGTTGAGAACAAGTTGCAACTTGGAACCCCTTGCTCCGAGGACCGCATCATAGCCTCCGGCGGAACGGGAAAATGCGTTTTTAGCTTCCTCCTTGATTTTCCAAGTACCAACAAACAGACCACCCGCCAAAGCTATCGCAAGCGATGCCACTATTGTGGAAAAGGCATATTGCCGTAAACCGCGAAGAGCAAGGAAGAGGATTACCCATGGACCCGAAAAAAACATTATGCTATTCCTTCATCGCCTGAGCAAAAGCTCGGTTGATATCTTTCCAATCAAAATTCTTGTCAAAGCCACTTACAACTTTCTCATCGTGACTAACGAGGAGAAGAGCGGCCCCGACTTCGACACAAAGCTCTCGAAGAAGATTCAAGGCAATTCGGGCATTGGCAGGGTCGAGGTTTCCCGTGGGCTCATCAGCCAAAACAAGCTTCGGGCGGTTGGCCAAGGCTCGGGCGAGGGCTACACGCTGCTGCTGGCCTATGGAGAGCTGGCTTGGATAATGATTTAGACGATGGGACAAACCCACCCTGTCCAGCAATTCCTTGGCCCTGCTCTCGTCCGAATTGTCGGCAAAAGCCATTGCCATCATAACGTTCTCAAAACAATTTAATCCTTGAAGCAGATTGAAAGACTGAAAAACATAACCTATGTCGGAAGCCCGGAGGTGATCGCGAGCCGACTCGTTCAATTTAGAAACTTCAGTCCCATCGAAAACAATCAAGCCCTTATCCGGACTGAGTATACCGGCCAATAAATGGAGAAAGGTCGTCTTGCCCGAGCCACTTTCACCTCTCATGCCACAAAGTTCGCCATTGGTAATTGAGAATGTTTCAACATCTACAACAAGACTTTGTCCACCATCGGGAGAGGCAAAGCTCTTACGCAGATCATTAACTTCCAAAAAAGACATAATTTAGACTAATCATGGGAACGAAACCTTTCATAATTGGCAAGCCGGATGGTAGAAAAACATTAGATTTGTCATACCTAAACGACCAAATTACCTTTCCGATATTGAATGGAAGTTTAATTTTCACACAGGACTACTTGACGATTCGAACATGTTTACCTTGAAATACGAATATGCAAAAAGTTCTCTTCGTATGCATTCACAACAGCGCTCGTTCTCAAATGGCGGAAGCTTTTCTGAATAAATTAGGCGATGGTAATTTCACTGCAGAAAGTGCAGGGATTGAACCGGGAACCCTAAACCCAATCGTCGTTGAAGCTATGCTGGAACTGGGATTGGATATTTCGAAAAACACTTGCGACTCCGTCGAGCGCTTCATACCTAGAGGTGAAGAGTTCGACTGTGTGATCACAGTCTGCGACGAAACGTCCGCGGAACGATGCCCGACCTTTCGGGGAGCAACCACAAGATTGCATTGGGGGTTCCCCGATCCATCCGGCTTGCAAGGAACGAAAGAAGAGAAACTTAACAGGACTCGTGAAATCCGCGATCTAATCGAAGCTAAAATCGATCAATGGATAAGTAAGGGTTAAATCAATCTGTAATCAATTCCATAGACCATCGATCATACGCCTCTCTCTGTTCATGAGCATTTTGAGCCTGATGCTTTAATTGTAAGTATTCTGCACCAGAAAGTTCTCCTCTACTTTTAGCCGCTTCAATTTCATTGAGTTGTGAAGAATAAACTTGTTGGCTATGCGTTTGGCAACCCACGCTTAAGCCAACGCAAGCACAGATAAGTAAAACTGTCATAATGCCGCACCTTGCAGATTTCCTACCCTTCATTCCCTTACTAAACGAATTTCGTAGGGCCTAGTCAAGACCCCTGCTAAAAGTCTGTTTTTAACTGATAAATTGAAATTTGGTGGGGCAAGTGTTCCACAGTAGAGCAGTGCGTTATAGAGCGTTATAGAGTGTGATACTAACGAGGCATCATGAGGTATCACTAAAGCGTTAGGGGTTTCCAAAGGGGGGGAACGATAGGACAGGGAACTCCTAAGCCCTCCGTCAAATGAGGCTTCGCCAATTCGACTACCGGTGATTCGTCAGACAACATGATTGAGAGCGTGAACGATGTTTAGGGCATCGTTACCGATCCTTTCCATCTCGTTTAGAATATCCACGTAGATCATCTCCGCCTTCACGTTAACGGACTCCTTCATGCGCTTTACGGCACTCTTGCGAAGCATTTTTCTAGAGGCGTCGATACGGTTCTCAATCTCCTCCGCCACCTCCATCTCGGGAAGGATCGTCTTGTCCTTCAAGTGAGTCTGGTAAAGGTCCATGAAATCGAGGATTTGTTCAGAGAAAACCTTTATTTCCTTCTTTGTTTCGGCTGGTAGAATACGTTGCTTTCGGTATTTACGATTGGCCAACTGCGTAAGGCGATGACAGCAGTCTCCGATATCCTCCAGTTCGGCAGTTACCCGAAGAAGAGAGGTCACATGCAAAGCGCTTTCTCCAGCCAGACTTTCCGTTGTGCAGTGAATGAGGGTTTGAGTGATTTCAAAAGCCAACTCATCACACTTATCCTCTAATTCGTTAAGCTCATTGATCAATTCGCCCCTATCCTCCTCGGGGTGCTCGAATACGTCGACGAAACCTTCGAACATATATCGAGTCACTGCGGCCAAACGGTCCACCTCCGCCTCGACCAACGCAAGATTAAGTTCTCCGGTCTTCGGCAACAAACCCGACCCTTCGTAGTGAATCGATGCGAGACTCCCGGGAACAGGATCCTTATCCGTTCGTTTCCGCGGTTTAACCATCTTCTCGGCCAATCTACCCAAATGAGGCGCAAAACCAATTAGCAAGCAGATATTACAAAGATTGAAAAGTGTATGGAATAAGGAAAGGTGAAGGGGAATGTTAACGTCGACAATTGCCTTCCTCGCTTTTCCATCCTCAAGTCTCTCACCTTCTTGCAAATGAGCTTTACGATAGTTAGCCAATTCCTCCTTAGTTACGTCATTCTGATAGATAGCGCCTGGCATGATTTCGTCGACTATGCCGATGAAAGGATAGAATAAAACCAACATCCAACAGACCCCTGTCAAATTAAAAAGAAGATGGGCTCTAGCCGCTCGCTTTGCATTTAAATTGGCTCCCAAAGAAGCCAGCCATGCCGTAACCGTCGTCCCAATGTTTTCACCCAACACGATGGCCGCGGCAATCTCGAAATTAATCCAACCGTTAATGGCCACAATAATCGTAATGCCCATAGCAGCTGAAGACGATTGAACGAGAAGGGTCAAAAGAATGCCGATGACAAGGAAGATTAGAACGGAACCGAAACCGAAACTGTTCAATTTCTCTACAAAGGACTGAATCTCCTGCACGAGGAGTTGGTCGTTCGGTTCAGTACTCTTAAGAAGAGATTTAACGTCGGGCACTGCATCCTTCAATTCGCTTAGGCCGAAGAAGAGCAAACCAAATCCGACCAATACCTCTCCAAGGTTTTTGAAAACGGGCTTGCTGGCAAAAATCATTGGCAATCCAACACCGATTATAGGCAAAGCGAGCTTGGAGAGGCTGAATTTCCCGATGGATGCAATAATCCAACCTGTCAAAGTAGTGCCTAAATTCGCACCCATGATGACTCCAATCGACTCCATCAAGGTAAGGAGCTGAGCATTCACAAAACTCACCACCATAACTGTAGTAGCGGATGAAGACTGGACAAGGCAAGTGACCAAGAGTCCCGTCATGAGTCCGAAGAAACGATTCTGGGTCATCGTTGCCATTATCTGGCGCATGCCATCCCCCGCCACTTTCTGGATGCCTTCGCTCATCACTCTCATCCCGAAGAGAAAGATACCCAACCCACCCAACACGTATAAAAAGCCGACTACAAATTCCCAGATGTCAATATTTTGCATTTATTTGATCAAGTTTGAATGTTTAGAAAAAACGAGGATTCATTCACCAACTGATTCGAAGCCCAGAAGTAAAGCCCCATCCATCATAATTGTCGCCAGACATGGCTGTATTCATATCGCTGTATTGGATTGCGTTCTGCCACTTTACCTTGTGACCGTAGAAGAAGTGATTTATACCTAAAAAACTCTCGCTTAATTTAGTGCTCTTGCCACTGAATAAATCCTTTTCGTACCTTGTTAGGTTGATAGCGTCACCACCAGAGCTTTTTAAATAAGTGTAGCTAAAAACGGCTTGAGTCTTGTCCGTGATATCGTAAAAAGGCATCAACTGGAGACCGAAAAGATCGTTCTGGGATCCGTATCCATCTGAAAAGCTTAAGTCTGTCCAAAGGTGAAGGTTGCCCTTCTCGAATTTGGTTACCAATGCAGTTACGTTCTTGTGATCAGGTTGCTTCGAGGGGTTCGCAGAATCTTCTTGTTGCTTTACATAATCAATTCGCACCAAGGCATTATCCAATTCCAAATTTTCCTTGAAGTTGTAACCCAAGGAAAAAACAGCGAAGCAACCGTAATCGAAAACCTCGTCGAACTCGGATCCGAGATCGCTCGAATATATTCCGGCGAAGTACTCCCAGTTATTCTTACTTCCTGAAAAAGAGAGGCCCGTGTAGTACTCCCTAGAAAACCAGATGTTACTTGCAATCTTACCTCTTTCGAGAGTGTGAAGTTTTTTTGACGAGGTGGAACCATGCAAGGTAAAAGGAGCCGATTGCTTTCCAATTTTTATCTTCATGCCACCTTCCGAAGACCATGCAAAGTAAGTATCCGTAAGATTTTTGTAGAGGGGGGAAGGGTTATTTAGGTTCATATCCGCCTCGGAATGGAGGGTGAGGCTATTAAGAAAGGAAGCTTTGAAACCCATACGCAAACGTCTCCAATCGAAATCGCTTTCGGATCTCCCTACTGCATCATTGTCGAAGCTATGGTAGTCCCCTTGCAAACGGCCAGTAAATGAAAACTTTTGAAGGATTGCATTCTCATCGTTTTCATACCAAACCACTTTACTCCAGATGCTGTCGTAAACAGACTGATCACTCTCCTGCCCTTTTGCGAAAACCGCGGAAAGGATCAGTAAGGAAACACTGAGGTTTAAAATATTCATACAATTGGTTTTGCTGAATGAAAGATTGTGAGTTTACCAAACAAAATAGCAGATACAAATTACGATCTTGCGAAGAAAACGTTACAATTACGTTACAAATTCCGGCAACA